>JAKONL010000170.1 GCA_022701965.1 Burkholderiaceae bacterium
GGTGTGCCGAAGCCCCGGGGCGCCAGCTGCAGTTCGAGCCCGAGCGCGTCGACCAGCGCGAGCAGCGACGACAGTTGCGGATTGGCGCCGGCGCCGAGCGCATTGCGCACCGAGCGCTCGGTGAGCCCCGAGCGTCCGGCGATGTCGGCATGGCTCAGCCCGAGCGCGAGCCGCCGTGCCGCGAGCTGCTCGACGAGTTCTCTTTTTGTCACGGAAACATATTACCCGATTCAGCGAAGTCGGAAATTAATTTCCAAACTTCCGAAGCTGCAGGCGGTCGGTTCAGGGTTTCGCGAGTTGCAGGAAATGCCCGAGACTGCCGAGCACCCAGCCCTGGGTGAAATCCAGCGCGGCACGCCGGTATTTCTCGTCGGCCTGCGCGGCCATCAGGTCGAGCCGCGCGACGACCTTCGACAGCTCGCGGTCGACCACCAGGTTGCGGCCCCGCTCGCTGACCTCGGTGGCGAGCAGCAGGGGCTGGCCGTCGGGCGCGGTCCTGGAGCCGATCAGCCAGAGCGAGATCTCGACGTTGCGTGCCGCGCGATAGCTGTTCTCGGCGTTGACGCCGTCGACCATGGTCTGCTCCCAGGTGTCGCCGTTGGCCTGTCTGAGCATCGAGGCCCAGCCGACGACCAGCGCCGCGACGCGATCGCCGGCATAGGGGTGCGGTCCGGTCTCGAAGGCCAGCCGGATCGCGTCGATGCCGGTCGCGCCGTCGAGCGGCTGCAGCACCGCGGGCACCGGCGCCGGCGGCGTCGCCGGTACGGCCCGGGCACCCGCCCCCTGGTCGGCAGCTACCTGCTTGCGGTCGGCCTGCGCCTGTGCGGCGCGCTCCGCGGGCGTGCGCATCTGCATCACCGCGTCCCAGGTGCGCTGGACGGCGTCGTCGGCGCTGGTCGCCCACTTGCGCCATTCCCGCGGATTGCGCCGGTAGAGCGACAGCTGCACCCGGCGGATCGACTGGAGGTTGTCGCGCAGCGCGAGATTGGCGATGCGGTTGGCGCTGGACTGCAGCCACTCGTGGTTGTCGTAGGGCTCCGCCCTCTGGGTCGACGGCGCGACGCAGCCCTGGAACAGGAGGCACGCCGCAAGCACGATACCGGTGCGGATGCAACGGCGCATGGCGGACAAGACAGGCTCGGGCGAGGAATCGGACGGGAAATCGCGCATGGCGCGCACGTTATCATCGCGGCCCCGGGCAGCAACGGCCCGGATGCGCATTTTTCCTTGCAGATCAACACCTTGGCATCGCAGCCAGGCCAAGCCGACCGTCCGTGCGTCTCAACTCCATCAAGCTCTCCGGCTTCAAGTCGTTCGCCGAACCCACCAATTTCCTGCTGCCCGGCCAACTCGTCGGCGTGGTGGGGCCGAACGGTTGCGGCAAGTCCAACATCATGGACGCGGTGCGCTGGGTGCTGGGCGAATCGCGTGCCTCGGAGCTGCGCGGCGAGTCGATGCAGGACGTGATCTTCAACGGCACGACGTCGCGCAAACAGGCCAGCCGCTCGAGCGTCGAGCTGGTGTTCGACAACGCCGACCACCGCGCGGGCGGGCAGTGGTCGCTCTTCGCCGAGATCGCGGTGCGCCGCGTGCTCACGCGCGACGGCACCAGCAGCTACTTCATCAACAACCAGCCGGTGCGCCGCCGCGACGTCCAGGACGTGTTCCTCGGCACCGGCCTGGGTCCGCGCGCCTACGCGATCATCGGACAGGGGACGATCAGCCGGATCATCGAGTCCAAGCCCGAGGAACTGCGCCTGTTCCTGGAGGAGGCCGCGGGCGTCTCCAAGTACAAGGAGCGACGCCGCGAGACCGAGAACCGGCTGGGCGATACGCGCGAGAACCTGACCCGCGTCGAGGACATCCTGCGCGAGCTCGACGCGAACCTCGAGCGGCTGGAAAAGCAGGCCGAGGTCGCGCAGCGCTACAACACGCTGACCGGCGCTGCCACGCGCAGGCAGCACCAGCTGTGGTTCCTGCGGCGTGCCGAGAGCGACGCCGACCGCGCCCGGGTCGCGGCCGATGCCGGCAAGGCGCTCAACGACCTCGAATCGCGCACCGCCGACCTGCGCCGCATCGAAGCAGAACTCGAGACCGTGCGCCAGGCTCACTACGCCGCCGGCGACCTCGTGAACCAGGCCCAGGGCCGGCTGTACGAAGCCAGCGGCGAGGTGGGGCGGCTCGAAGGCGAGATCCGCTTCGTCGTCGAAGGGCGCCAGCGCGTGGAGCAGCGCCTCGTGCAGTTGCGCGAGCAGCTCGGCCAGTGGAGCGCACGGCGCGACGAGGCCGATGTCGAGCTGGAGGCGCTGGCCGGACAGGGCGTCGATGCCGAGGAGCAGGCCGAGCTGCTCGCCGCGCAGCTGGAGGAACACGACGCGCGCCTGCCGGAACTCGAAGACGCCCGGCAACGCGCGCAGGCCGAAGCCGACGCGCAGCGCGCCGCGGTCGTCCAGGTGCAGCAGCAGATCCAGGTGCTGGCCGCCGACCAGCGCCACATCGAGGAACAGGGCCGCCAGCTCACGCTGCGCGGCGAACGCCTGCGCGGCGACCGGCAGGCGCTCGCCATGCCCGACGAGAACGGGCTGGAAGCGCTGCAGGCCCGGACCTCGGCCGCCCGCGACGCGGCGGACGAGGCCGAAGCCCGCCTGCACGAGCTGCAGGACACCGTTCCGCAGCGCGACGACGATCGCCGCGCTTGCCAGCAGGCCGTCAACGTGGAAGGTGCGCGCCAGGCCGAACTTTCGGCGCGGCTGGAAGCGCTGCGGGCGCTGCAGGACAAGGTCAGGACCGACGGGAAGCTCGTGCCGTGGCTCGCCAGCCACGGGCTCGACGGCCTGCAGGGGCTGTGGAGCCGCATCCACATCGCCGAGGGCTGGGAGAACGCGCTCGAATCCGCGCTGCGCGAGCGACTCGGCGCGCTGGAGGTCTCGCGCCTGGACAGCGTCCGCGCCTTCGCGGGCGCGGCGCCGCCGGCCAAGCTGGCCTTCTACAGCGCCCCGTCGAGCGGGGACGACCGTCCGGCCGGCGAATCCGTCGCGCCGCGGCTGTCGGACCTGCTGCGCGTGAACGATGCCGGCCTGCGCGCCTTGCTGGTCGAATGGCTGCACGGCTGCCGCACGGCGGACAGCTTCGACGATGCGCTGGCGCAGCGCGACGGGCTGCGCCCCGGGGAGGTGATCTATCTGCAGAGCGGCCACGCGATCGGCCCGCACAGCGTGAGCTTCTATGCGCCCGATTCGGAGCAGGCCGGCCTCCTGGCGCGGCAGCAGGAGATCGAGAGCCTGGAGCGCCTGTCCCGCGCGCAGGCGTCGGTCGTCGACGAGGCGCGCACCGCGCTGGTCCGTGCCGAGGCGGCCTACGCCGACGCCGCGCAGCGCCTGGTCGCGGCACGCCGCGAGGCGGCGGAGATGCAGTCGGGCGCACATGCGCTGCAGGTCGAGACGCTGCGCCTCACGCAGCTCGCCGAGCAGACGCGCGCGCGCAGCGAACAGCTCGCCGCCGACCTCGGCGAAGTCGACGCCCAGCTCGAGGACCTGCAGGAGCGCCGCATCGCCGCCGAGGAGCGGTTCGAGGAACTCGACCAGCAGCTGGCCGACAGCCAGGAGCGCCACGCGCGGCTCGACGAGCGTGTCATCGACGCCGGCCGCGCGCTCGACGCCGGCCGCGAGCAGCACCGCGGGCTGGAGCGCCGGGCGCAGGAAGCGGCCTTCACGCGTCGCAGCGTCGAGGCGCGTCGCGGCGAGCTCGGTCGCGCGATCGACACGGCGGCGCAGCAGGCGGTCTCGCTCGCCGACGAGATCGAGCGCGCCGGGGCCGAGCTCGGCCGGCTGTCGGATGCCGCGGCGCAGGCCGGCCTGCAGGACGCGCTCGCGCTCAAGCTGGAGCGGGAAGCCGCGCTCGGCGAAGCCCGCAGCGCGTACGACGGCCTCACGATGCAGCTGCGGTCGAGCGACGAGCGCCGCCTCCAGCTGGAGCGCGAACTCGAACCGCTGCGCCAGCGCATCACCGAGCTCCAGCTCAAGGAGCAGGCTGCGCGCCTGGGCGTCGAGCAGTACGCGACGCTGCTGCAGGACGCCGGGGCCGACCTGGAAGCGGTCGCCGCGTCGATCGAGACCGACAAGGTGCGCCTGGCCGGCCTGCAGGCCGAGATCGACCGGCTGCATCGCGAGGTGGCCGCGCTCGGCGCCGTCAACCTCGCCGCGCTCGACGAACTCGCGCTGGCCAGCGAACGCAAGACCTTCCTCGACGCGCAGTCGGCCGACCTGAACGAAGCCATCGGCACCCTTGAGGATGCCATCCGCAGGATCGACGTCGAGACGCGCACGCTCCTCGGCGGCACCTTCGACATCGTCAACGGGCACTTCAGCCGGATGTTCCCGGAGCTGTTCGGCGGCGGCAACGCGCGTCTGGTGATGACCGGCGACGAGATCCTGGACGCCGGCGTGCAGGTGATGGCGCAGCCGCCGGGAAAGAA
Organism: Burkholderiaceae bacterium; assembly: GCA_022701965.1. Next base: position 4,475 of record JAKONL010000170.1, read on the forward strand.
GAACCAGACCATCCACCTGCTCTCGGGCGGCGAGAAGGCGCTGACCGCGATCGCGCTGGTCTTCGCGATCTTCCAGTTGAACCCCGCGCCGTTCTGCCTGCTCGACGAGGTCGATGCTCCGCTGGACGACGCGAACACCGAGCGCTATGCCAAACTGGTCACCGCCATGAGCCGGAGCACGCAATTCCTCTTCATCAGCCACAACAAGATCGCCATGGAGATGGCCGAGCAACTGATCGGCGTGACGATGCAGGAGCAGGGCGTCTCGCGCATCGTGGCCGTGGACATGGATTCGGCCGTGTCGATGGTCGAGCCGGGCTGACGATGCCCGCTCCGCACGTGCAGCTCCGGCGCCTTCGCCACCTTCGGACAGCGAGTTTCCTTCCATGAGCAGTCTCACCGTCGCCCTCGCCATCCTCGGAGGGCTCGTGCTCGCCGGCCTGGTCGCGTTCAACACCTGGGCGTCGCGCCGCAATTCGCCGCGCCAGCCCGATCTCTCCGAGGGCGCGACGCCCACGTCGTTCGGCGCCAGTTCGTTCGGCGAACTCCATCGCGGCCGCAAGGACGGCGACGGTCCGGTGCTGCATGTCGAGCCGCATCCGACGCCCGGCAACGAGCGCCACGAGCCGCTGTTCGACCCCGACCTGCCGGCCCCAAGCGCCATGCCCATCGCGATGACGCCGGAGCGCCGTGGCGGGCTCGATCCGCTGATCGACGTCATTGCGCCGGTGTCGCTCGATGGCCTCGTCTCGGGCGAGGCCGCCCTCACGGCGATGCCGCCGACGCGCCGGGCCGGCAGCAAGCCGGTGGCCGTCGAAGGGCTCAACGAGCACAACGGCGAGTGGGAGACGCCGGTCGCCGGCCAGCGCTACGGCGCGTTTCAGGTCGGCGTGCAGCTGGCCAACCGCACCGGCGCGCTCAACGAGATCGAGTATTCGGAGTACGTGGTGAAGGCCCAGGCCTTCGCCGACGCCGTCAACGGCAGCCCGGAGTTCCCGGAAATGCTCGACGAGGTGGCACGCGCCCGCGAGCTCGACCAGTTCGCCAGCGCGCACGACGCGCAGCTCGGCTTCGTGCTGCGCGCGCGGCACGCGGCCTGGAGCCCCGGCTACCTGCAGCAGAACGCAGCGCGGCTGGGCTTCGTCTTCGGGATGATCCCGGGACGGATGGTGCTGCCGGCCGGCGAGGCGGGCATGCCGCCGATCATCGGGCTGTCGTTCGACACCCAGGCCGCGCTGGCCGACGATCCGGCGCAGTCGGCGATCCGCGAACTGACGCTGAGCCTCGACGTGCCGCAGGTCGACCGGGTCGAGCGTCCCTTCGCCCGCATGCGCGAGTCCGCCGCCGCGCTCGCGCTGGAGATGGACGGCGTGGTCACCGACGGCGACGGCCAGATGCTGCGCGAGGAGACCATGGACATCATCGGCGCCGACCTCGAACAGCTCTACGACATGCTCGAATCGCGCGACCTGGCGGCGGGCTCGCTGCTCGCGCGCCGGCTCTTCAGCTGAAGCCCTCGTTTCTTCCCGCCACTGTCTTCATGTCCGACGCCACCGAAGCCGCCCGCGAGATCGCCGCGCTCACCGACGAGCTGCGCCATCACGCGCACCTCTATTACGTGCTTGATGCGCCGTCGCTCCCCGATGCGGAGTACGACCGCCTGTTCCAACGGCTCCAGGCGCTCGAGGAGCGCCATCCCGAGCTGCGTGCGCCCGATTCGCCGACCCAGCGCGTGGGCGGCAAGGCGCTCGAAGGTTTCGCCAAGGTGCGCCACAAGGTGCCGATGCTGTCGATACGCACCGAGACCGACATCACGGCCGCCGGCGCCGTGGCGTTCGATGCCCGTGTGCGGCGCGAGCTTGGCCTGGCGGCCGACGCGCCGCCGGTCGTCTATGTCTGCGAGCTCAAGTTCGACGGCCTGGCGATCAACCTGCGCTACGAGAACGGCCGCCTGGTGCAGGCGGCGACGCGCGGCGACGGCGAGATCGGCGAGGACGTCACGGCCGGCATCCGCACCGTGCGGCAGATTCCGCTGACGCTCAGGGACGCCCCGCCGGTGGTCGAGGTGCGCGGCGAGGTCTACATGCGGCGCGACGAGTTCGAGAAGCTGAACGAACGCCAGCGCGAGAAGATCGCCGAGGGCCGGAAGAACGAGAAGCTGTTCGTCAATCCGCGCAATGCCGCCGCCGGCGCCGTGCGTCAGCTCGACGCGGCGATCACCAACGACCGCAAGCTGAGTTTCTTTGCCTACGGGCTCGGCGAGATCACGCCGCCGGAACAGGGCGGGCCGGACTGCCCGACCCAGTACGACCTGCTGATGCAGTTTCGCGAGTGGCGCTTCGCCGTCGCGACCCAGACCTGCCGTGCGAGCGGCCCCGGGGAGCTCGTCGCGTTCCACGAGAAGATCCGGCTGGAGCGCGATGCGCTCCCCTACGACATCGATGGCGTGGTCTACAAGGTCGACGGTGTGGCCGAGCAGCGCCAGCTGGGATTCGTCTCGCGCGAGCCGCGCTGGGCGGTGGCGCACAAGTATCCGGCGCAGGAACAGCTGACCGAGGTGCTGGCGATCGAGGTGCAGGTCGGCCGCACCGGCAAGCTCACCCCGGTGGCCAAGCTCGCGCCGGTGTTCGTCGGCGGCGTGACCGTGACCAACGCGACGCAGCACAACGAGGACGAGGCGCGCCGCAAGGACGTGCGCGTGGGCGATACCGTGATCGTGCGGCGAGCCGGCGACGTGATCCCGGAAGTCGTGGGCGTGACGGCGCAGAGCGTCGCCCGCGCCCCCGAGCAGCGCGGCGCGATCTTCACCATGCCGCGCACGTGCCCGGTCTGTGGCTCGGATGCGCTGCGCGGCGAAGGCGAGGTCGATTACCGCTGCACCGGAGGCCTGTTCTGCGCCGCTCAGCGCAAGGAGGCCATCCTGCATTTCGCCGCCCGCCGCGCGCTCGACATCGAGGGCCTGGGCGACAAGCTGGTCGAGCAGCTGGTCGACGCCGACCTGATCCGGACCTTGCCGGACCTCTACAAGCTCGGACTGGTCACGCTGTCGGGAATGGCCCGCATGGCCGACAAGTCCGCATCGAACCTCGTCGCCGCGCTGGAGCATTCGAAGAAGACCACACTGCCGCGCTTCCTGTTCGGTCTGGGCATCCGCCATGTGGGCGAAAGCACGGCGAAGGACCTGGCTTCGCACTTCGGCAGGCTCGACGCGATCATGGACGCCGACGAGGAAGCGTTGCTGGAGGTGAACGATGTCGGACCGGTGGTCGCGGTCAGCCTGCGCACCTTCTTCGACCAGCCGCACAACCGCGAGGTCGTCGAGCAGCTGCGGGCGTGCGGCGTGACCTGGACCGAATTCGAACCAGCCGCGCGTCCTGCCAAGGCGCTGGCGGGCAAGACCTTCGTGATCACCGGCACGCTTCCTACGCTGTCGCGCGACGAGGCGAAGGAGAAGTTGGAAGAAGCGGGGGCGAAGGTCGCCGGCTCCGTCAGCAAGAAGACGGACTACGTCGTCGCCGGAGCGGAAGCCGGCAGCAAGCTCGAGAAGGCGAACTTGTTGGGCGTGAAAGTGATCGATGAAGAAGGCATGCTCGGAATTCTGAAGAACGGTCCGGACAGCCTTTGATACGGCCAGGCGCCTCCCGTCACCGGGGCGTCGAACGAGGAACGTTCATGAAGACAACTCTTTTCCATCGATTTTCCCTCGCCGGCGGGCGCCGCATCGCCGTGGCAGCACTGGGAGCGTGCAGTGTCGCGATGCTGAGTGGCTGCGTCGCGGTGCCGGGTGGCGGTTACGCCGATCCCTACTATTACGGATCGCCGGCACCGGTCGTCGCGCCGTCGGTCTACTACCAGGAAAGCTATTACGGTGGCGGCGGCTACTACGGTGGTCGTCCGTACTACGGCGGGCCGGCGTACGGCGGCGTGGTCTACGAGAACCGTTCCAACTACGGCCGCCGCGGCTATGACGGCCGCAACGACCGGGATGGACGCGGTCAGCCCGGGCAGGGCGTACGGCCGGGTCGTCCCGGCCAGGTGATCGGCAACCCGGGTCGGCCGCCTCAGGTGGGCGGCGGTGGCGGCGGTCGACCGTCGAACCCAGGTGCCGGTGGAATGTCGATTCCCGGCAGCCGCACGGCGAATCCCAACGCCAACACCTCGGTCCTGCCGGGCAACAACTGAAATCCTGGCCATGGCGCTGCACGACATCCTGAAGATGGGCGATCCGAGGCTGCTGCGCGTGGCCCGACCCGTGACCGAGTTCGATACGGACGAACTCCACCTCCTGGTAGTCGACATGTTCGAGACGATGCGCGCGGTCAACGGTGCTGGCCTCGCCGCACCTCAGATCGGCGTGGATCTGCAACTGGTGATCTTCGGGACTGACGCGCCGAACCCGCGCTATCCGGACGCTCCCGTCGTGCCCCGCACGGTGCTGCTCAACCCCGTCGTCACCGCCATCGGCGACGCGGAAGAGGAGGGCTGGGAAGGCTGCCTCTCGGTGCCCGGATTGCGTGGTGTGGTGCCGCGTGCCTCGCGGGTGCGCTACACCGGCTTCGACCTCTACGGCGATCCGATCGACCGGACCGTCGACGGCTTCCATGCACGCGTGGTCCAGCACGAGGTCGATCACCTTCATGGTGTGCTGTATCCGATGCGCGTGAGGGATTTCTCGCGCTTCGGATTCACCGATGTCCTGTTTCCAGGACTGGATGCCGACGACGACTGACCGCATGGCCGGCCGTCTAGCGGCGTTTGGCGTCCAGTGTGAGGTCTAGTTGTACTTTCCTGCGATGCCGCCGACGCTGAACCGGCCGGCGCCGAGGAACGCCACGGCCAGCGCGCCGAACAGGAACATGCCCTGCAGCTCGAGCGACCATCCGCCTGTCTTTCCGAGTGTGAAGAACTGCGACGAGTGCGCGAGGAACAGTGCGAAGAGCATGTTGATCACCACCACGACGGCTGCAGGGCGGGTCAGCACACCGATGATCATCAGCACGGGCGCGACGATCTCCCCGACGTAGACGAGGTAGGCAACACCGGCCGGCAAGCCGTGGGAAGTAAGCATGCCTGCGATGCCGCCGATGCCGGTGCTCAGTTTCGAGATGCCGTGCAGCAGGATGAGGATGCCGACCGCGAGGCGGAGGATGAGTTTTCCGGCGTCGTCGTTGCGGGTCATGGAGAGTTCCTTTCGATGTGGATGAAGTGCGAAAAACGCGGGCATTGTGCGTCATCTTTTCGCGGCTTCAGCCACGGGCCGGCGCCTTGGCCGTTCATCGTCTTGCGAAGCTAGGACGACAGCGCTTCGAAGAGCTCGGTCTCGATCGCCAGTTGCGCCCGCTGGCCCTGCAGGTCGGGACCGCTGATGAGAAAGGTGTCCTCGACCCGTTCGCCGAGCGTCGTCACCTTGGCGAACTGCATGTTCAGCCGGTGGCGAGCCAGGACGCGGGCCACCGAGTACAGAAGTCCCGGCCGGTCGCTCGCGGAAATGTTCAGGAGCCAGCGCTGCGCCTTGTCGTCGGGCGTGAGATTGATGCGCGGCAGGATCGGGAAACTGCGCACGCGCCGGGATACGCGGCCCTTGCTGGGCGACGGCAGCGGACCGGCCGCGGCCAGCGTTCCTGCCAGGCCCGTCTCCACCATGCTGATCAGGTCGCGGTAATGCTCCGGGATGAAGGCCATCACGATCTGGAATGTGTCGAGCGCGTAGCCGGTACTGGTCGTGTGCACCTTGGCATCCAGGATGCTGAACGACGACTGGTCGAAGTAGCCGCAGATGCGTGCGAACAGGTCCTGCTGGTCGGGCGTGTAGACCACCACCTGCAGCCCTTCGCCCACCGGCGAGAGCCGGGCGCGCACGATCGGCGGGGTCCTGATGTCCAGGGGGACGCTCTTCAGGCGCACATGACGCGACAGCTGCTTGGTATGCCAGGCGATCTCCGAGGCGTCGTGGCGCATGAAATAGCCGACGTCGAGCGTTTCCCACAGCGCCTTGTGCGACTCGAAGGGCATCGCGTGCAGGGCGAGTTCGATCAGCGCCTCGCGCTTGCGCGCCTCGACTTCGGCGTCCGGGTCCGGCAGGTGCCCGCCGAGCGCGCGCGAGGTGGCGCGGTACAGGTCTTCCAGCAGCTTGCCCTTCCAGGCGTTCCACACACGCGGGGAGGTACCCCGGATGTCGGCAATGGTCAGCAGGTAGAGCGCCGTGAGGTAGCGCTCGCTGCCGACGCGCCTGGCGAACGCGCTGATCACCTCGGGGTCGCTCAGGTCCTGCTTCTGCGCGACGGTGCTCATCGTCAGGTGCTCCGACACCAGGAACTCGATCAGTTTCGAATCCTCCCGCGGGATCTCGTGCTGGCGGCAGAAGCGCTGCACGTCTCGCGCGCCGAGCGTGGAGTGGTCGCCGCCGCGGCCCTTGGCGATGTCGTGGAACAGCGCCGCGACGTACATCACCCAGGGCTTGTCCCAGCCGGCGGCGAGCTGCGAGCAGAACGGGTACTCGTGCGCATGCTCGGCGATGAAGAAGCGCCGCACGTTGCGCAGCACCATCAGGATGTGCTGGTCGACGGTGTAGACGTGGAACAGGTCGTGCTGCATCTGCCCGACGATGCTGCGGAACGGCCGCAGGTAGCGGCCCAGCACCGAGGTCTGGTTCATCAGGCGGAAGGCGTGCGTGATGCCGCGCGGCTCCAGGAGCATGCGCATGAAGGTGATGTGGTTCACGCGGTCGTTGCGGAAGCGGCTGTCCATCACCGGACGCGCGTTGTAGAGCGCGCGCAGCGTGCGGGCCGACAGACCCTTGACGCCGATCGTCTTCTGGTAGAGCAGGAACGTCTCGAGGACTGCGTGCGGATCGGTCAGGTACAGGTCGTCGCTCGCGACCTCGATCATCCCGGCCTTCTCGAAGAAGCGTTCGTTGATGCGGGTCGGCGCCTCGGCCTCGGGCTGCAGGCGCTCGGCGATGTTGAGCATCAGGATCTGCGTGAGCTGAGTCACCGCCTTCGCCGCCCAGTAGTAGCGCCGCATCAGCGCTTCGCTGGCCCGGCGCTGCCCGCCGTCGGCGTTCGCGACATAGCCGAAGGTCGCGGCGACGGCGGTCTGGAGGTCGAAGACGAGGCGGTCCTCGCGCCGGTTCGCGGTCACGTGCAGGCGGGCGCGGATCAGGCTGAGCAGCGCCTCGTTGCGCTTGATCTGCTGGATCTCGAAGGGCGTCGCAAGGCCGTTCTTCGACAGTTCCTCCCACCGGTTGCCGAACCCCGCCGCCTTGGTCACCCAGAGAATGGTCTGCAGGTCACGCAGGCCGCCGGGCGATTCCTTGCAGTTGGGCTCCAGCGCGTAGGGCGTGTCGTCGAACTTGTGGTGCCGGTGGCGCAATTCCTGCGACTTGGCCGCGAAGAACGCCTTGGCGTCGACGGCCGAGAAGAACTGCTTGCGGAAGGCCGTAAAGAGCTTCTTGTCGCCGGTGACGAGCCGGGCTTCGAGCAGCGAGGTCTGGACCGTCAGGTCGCGCGAGGACTCGTCGAGACACTCCACCAGCGTGCGGACGCTCGAGCCGATCTCCAGTCCGGCATCCCAGCAGCTCCCGATGAAGGCCTCGATGCGCGCGGGTTCCACCTGTCCCGTGTCCGCATCGGGCAGCAGGACCAGCACGTCGACATCCGAGTAGGGAAGCAACTCGCCGCGGCCGAACCCGCCGACCGCGACCAGCGACATCGAGGCGCAGAAACCGGCGTCGTTCCACAGCGCGACCAGCGTCTCGTCGGCGAGCGCGGCGAGCTGCCGAAGCACGGCATGCACGCTGCGCGTCGGCGCCCGGGCGAAGCGCAGCGTGTCGAAGAGCGCCAGCTTGCGTGCGCGATAGGCCTCCCGCAGGCTGGCGACATCGACCTTCGCGACTTCGATCACCGGACCGCCCGCCGTCAGCCGGCCGTGGCGGTGTCTGCGGTCTGCCGGGTGTCGGCCGCCGGCCGCGCTTCTGCAGCCGTCGCCGGCGCATTGCTCGCCGCGGTCACGAACGCCGGCGGCGGCAGGCTGCCCGCCGACAGGGTCAGCACTTCGTAGCCCGTCTCGGTGACGAGCACGGTGTGCTCCCATTGGGCGGAGAGCGAATGGTCGCGCGTCACGATCGTCCAGCCGTCGTACTGCCCGCCCTTGGAATCCTCCTTGATGTCGCGCTTGCCGGCGTTGATCATCGGCTCGATGGTGAAGATCATGCCGGG
>JAKONL010000183.1 GCA_022701965.1 Burkholderiaceae bacterium
GGCCACTTCCGCTACCTGGGGCGGCGGTACGAACACGGCCACCGTGACCGTCTCGCCCGTGGCGAGCGCCCTGACCTACGCGACGCCCACGCTCACCGCCACGGACACCGTCAATCTGGTGACCACGGCCGCGTTCTCGGTGAACAAGTCCATCGGCGCGCCCTCCGTCGCCGCCACCGCTGCGGCCCCGAACCCGGGCGCATGGCCCACGAGTTCGAGCGGCCAGCGCGGTACCGTGACGACCTACACCATCAACTACACCAACAACGGTGCGGTGGCGGGCAACCTGTACCTGCGCGATGCGCTGCCCAGCGGCTTCACGTACCAGACCGGTACCGCCGTCTGGAGTTCCAACGGCGGCAATGCGCTGACCGAGGCGGCCGGCGGCGACAGCAACATCGAGTTTGAAGTGGCGTCCGGCGTCGTCCAGGCCGTGATACCCGCCGTGAGCCCCGGCGTGACCGGCACCCTGAGCTTCAAGGTGGCGATCTCCGCGACGGCATCGATCGGCACCGTCGACACCACCAACCAGGCGACCTACAGCGCCACCGGTTGCGCGGCGGTCACGACCATCGCCGGCGCCGGCGCATCCGGCGCGACCTGCGGCAGCATCGCCACGACCAACGCTGCGGCCTTCACGGTGCTCGCCTCGCGTGGCGTGCGGCTCGACGTGCTCGACCCGACGCCCAATTCCGGCACGCCCGGCACCGGTGGCGACGTCAAGACGGCCGCGCAGATCGTGCCCGGCGGCTCGGCCACGTTCTCGCACGTCGTGACCAACACCGGCAATGCGCCCGACAGCATCAACCTGTCCCTCGCGACGACGGGCAACACCTTCCCCGCCGGCACGACCTGGGTGTGGTTCGCGGCCGACGGCAGCACGCCGTTGCTCGACACCACCGGCGACGGCGTGGTCGACACGGGTCCGCTGGCAGCGGGAGCGAGCGCGACGGCGGTCCTCAAGGTGACCGTTCCGCCCAACACCGCCGTGGCGGCAGGCGTCAACATGACGGCCGTCGCGCTGGCCACGTCGTTCAACGATCCATCGAAGGTCGACGCGGCGTCCAACGTCGTGACGAACGTGATCGGTTCGCTGGTCGACCTGACCAACACGGCAGCCGGTACCGGCATCGGCAACACGGCCAACGGCGACAAGGGCCCGGGTCCGAGCCCGGCACCGACGTTCACGGCCACCTCGACGGCCGGCGTGGTCGCTCCGATCGCGCTGTACGTGCGCAACAACGACAGCCTGGCCAACACCTATACGCTGTCTGCGAGCCAGACGCCGACGTTCCCGGGCAACCTGCCCGCGGGCTGGACGGCGACGTTCTCCACGAGCAGCACCTGCTCGGCCGCCCCGGTCACCACCGTCGCGGTCGCCGCGGGTGCGCAGGCCACGGTCTACGCCTGCGTGACGGCGCCCGCCTCGTCGCCGAGCGTCGCCAGCCAGCCGGTGTACTTCCAGGTGCTTTCGACGGGTCCGGCATCGACGGGCGGCACGGTCGGCGACATCATTCGCGATGCCGTCACCGTCAACTCCGTGGCCAGCCGCAGCTTCGCCCTGGTCGCCAACGGTTCGGGCCAGCTCGCGCCCAGTGGCTCGCTGACCTTCGCCCATACGCTGACCAACACCGGCACCAACAGCTGCGGCGCGTTCAACGTGTCGGCCGCTCCCTCGGCTGCGGGTCTGGCCGCGGGCTGGGCGACGGCCATCTACGTCGACGTCAATAACAGCGGCACGATCGACACCGGCGACACGCTGGTCACCAGCGGCACCCTGCCGGCACTGCCCGCGGCCGGCGAGACGAAGCTGCTGGTGCGCGTGTTCGCTCCGGGCGGCGCCATCGCCGGCAACAGCGAAGTCGTGACCGTGACCATCGCGGACCAGAACGGCAGCGCCCCGACGGGCTGCGGCACGCAGTCCGTGACGGACACGAGCACGGTGGTGTCCGGTTCGATCGGCGTCGTCAAGACCCAGTCGATGATCGTCGGCGCCTGCCCCATCACGCCGGTTCCGCTCGGCGCGCAGGCGGCGGCATCGCTGCAGGCCCTGCCGGGCAGCTGCATCGTCTACGAAGTGACGGCGACCAACAACGGCACCTCGCCGGTCACCAACGTCACCCTGAACGACGCGGCGCCGGCGCGCACGGCCCTGACGGCGGGCCAGCCGGCCAGCCAGTGCACGAGCAGCGGCCTCACCGGAACGGCACTCGTCTACAGCGCCACCGGCGCCACCGTGGCCTGCGGCAGCCCGAGCAACACGCTCGCCCCGGGCGGCAAGGTCGTCCTGCGCTTCGCGGTGCAGATCGACAACTGATCCGGCGGCAACGCCATCGACACGCCGGCGGGATCCGCTTCCGCCGGCCCGTCGAAGGAGGAGGCCTGCGCCTCCTTTTTTCCTGCGCCTCTGCGGCTCGGAAGAGCGCTCGGCGGCGCAGGAAAGAAACGACCCGGCGCGCACCAGTCCCGAAGAGAAAGCCATGAAGAGATGAACCCGCGAAACGATCACCGGTCGCGCCCGGCTGGGATCCGTCGGCACTGGCGGAACGTCGCAGCCATGGCGGCGTCGGCCGCGCTCGCCGCCCTCTGCATGGCCGCGAGCCCGAGCGCGGCGGCGGCCACGCCGCAGGCCGGACTCGTCATCAGCACGACGGCGACCGCGAGCTACGTGCCGGCGGGCTATTCGCAGATCGAACGCACCAGTTCCAACACCGTGATCGCGGTCATCCGCGCGGTCGAGGCCCTCACCCTGGAAGGCGAAGCGCGTGTCGCGCGTGCGCCGGAC
>JAKONL010000199.1 GCA_022701965.1 Burkholderiaceae bacterium
CCGTGCGCCACGACATCGACCGGCTGCGCCAGCGGTTCGGAACGAGCTTCGAGCAGACCTGCCACCGGCTTTCCACGCTGCAGCGACCGACGGCGCGCGGCATCCCGTTCTTCTTCTGCCGCGTCGACATGGCCGGCAACATCACCAAGCGCCATTCCGCGACGCGCCTTCAGTTCGCCCGCTTCGGCGGCGCCTGCCCGCTGTGGGTGGTGCACGAGGCCGTGGCGATCCCGGACCGCGTGCTGGTGCAGCTGGCTCAGACGCCGGACGGCGTGCGCTACGTGTCCATGGCCAAGGGTCTGGTGAAGGCCTCGGCCTCCTACGACCAGTCCCCCCGCCGCTATGCGGTGGCGCTCGGCTGCGAAGTCGAGAATGCCGGCGAGTTCATCTATGCCGACGGACTGGACGTCGCCGGGCGCAGCGCACTGATCGGGGTCTCGTGCCGTTTGTGCGAACGGATCCAGTGCGACCAGCGGGCCTTTCCGCCGACCCACCGGCCGATCGAGATCGACCCCGACCGCCGCGAGGTCGTGCCCTACAGGGTTCTGTGAACGCGCGTGGATCGGCGTGCGGAGGTGCCCCGAACCGATCGGGGCGCTGCGTCAGCGCAGGGCGAGGACGGGTTCGAGAGCGGCGAGCACCCGGTCGCGGTCCTCCGCCGCGAGGGCGAGCAGCGGACGCGGCAGTTCCGCCGGCCCGAGACCGAGCGCCTCGATCAGCACGTACACGACGCGCAGGCTGCCATGCGCCCGGAAGGTGTCCCACAGCGGAGCCATCGCCGCGTCGAGGCGCCTTGCCTCCGGCGCGTCGCCGCCTTGCGCGGCGCGAACGAGCCGCAGCGCCGGACGGGGCAGCACGCCGGCGAGGACACCGTGAAAGGCGTCCGCTCCTGCCAGCATCGCGTCCGCCATGCCCCAGTCGCCGCTGTAGCCGACCGCGAGGTCGGTCCGCCCGCGCAGCCTCGCGAGGTCGCCGGCGATGTCGCCGTCGGCCGGCAGCGGCATCTTCACGCCCCGGATCGTGGGCAGGCGCGACAGCTCATCCAGAAGGTCGAGGCCGAAGGTGAAGTGCGTGGTGCCGGGATTGTTGTAGACGCAGAGCGGCAGCGCGGAGGCCGCGGCCACCGCCTTGTAGTGCTCGAACGCCTCGCTCTGCGTCAGCGGCGTGTAGGACACGGGCGCCATCAGGAGGGCGTCGGCGCCTGCCAGCTCGGCGTCGCGCGCGAGCTCCACCGCCTGGTCCGTGCGCAGCGCCCCGACGCCGACGGTGAGCGGCACGCGGCCACGGACGCATTCGGCCGCCGCCCGCACGGCGCGGCGGCGCTCGTCGCGCCCGAGATAGCTGTAGAGACCGGTGGAGCCGAGAAGGCCGATCGAGTCGACCCCGGCCTCGCACAGCCGATCCACCAGCCGGGCCAGCGCCTCGGCATGGACGCGGCCGTCGCCGTCGGCGGGCGTCGGCGGAAAGGCCGACAGGCCGTGAAAGGGATGGGGCAAGCGCGCAGCGTTCATCGGGCGAATTTCCGGGCGGCCAGGACGCAGACGACGACGATCCCCGTCACCAGGACGGTGGACGGGGCGACGGGCTCGGCCAGCAGCAGCGCCGCCAGCGCGAGGCCGAGAAACGGCTGCAGGAGCTGGAGCTGGCCGACACCGGCGATGCCGCCGAGCGCCAGGCCACGATACCAGAACACGAAGCCCAGCAGCATGGAAAACACCGACACGTAGCCGAGCCCGAGCCATTGGGGCGCCGTGACGGCGTTCCAGGCATCGGGACGCGTCGCGAGCGCGAGCGCGGCCATCGCCGGCAGCGCAACCAGAAGCGCCCAGGAGATCACCTGCCAGCCGCCCAGGCGCCGCGACAGCGCCGCGCCTTCGGCATAGCCGAGGCCGCACAGGACGATCGCGGCCACCATGAGGAGATCGCCGGCGGGCGACGCCGCACCGCCCCCCGCCAGCGCGAAGCCGGCGACGGCCGCGGATCCCAGAACCGCGAACGGCCAGAAGGCGGCTCTCGGCCGCTCGCCGCCGCGCAGGACGCCGAACAGCGCGGTGCTGAGCGGCAGGAGGCCGACGAACACCACCGAACGCGCCGCCGTGACGTGCTGGAGCGCCAGCGCCGTCAAGAGCGGAAAGCCGACCACCACGCCGGAGGCGACCACGACCAGGGAGCCGAGATCGCCGGCCGCGGGACGCTTCTGACGCAGCGCGGCAAGAAGCACGGCGCCGAGCGCTGCCGCGATCACCGCGCGCGCCGAGGTCAGAAACAAGGGCGAGAAGCCGCCCACCGCGACGCGCGTGGCGGGAAGCGAGCCGCTGAAGATGATGACGCCGAGAAGGCCGCTGCCCCACCCGGCCGTTGCGCGATCCATGTCCCCGTGTCCCCGCTGGCGTTTCAGCCGCGATAGCGCGCGCGGCTCTCGCCCCGACAGCGACGGTTCGATACGATCGCGCCGAACTGTATGGTATGGACAAGCCGAACGGCTGGAGGCCGGGATGGACGGGACGCCCGGGAACCCGACGCGAACGGGTGCGGTGATGGACGCGGTTCGGCGCCGG
>JAKONL010000226.1 GCA_022701965.1 Burkholderiaceae bacterium
CTCGGTGTCCAGGTGCGGGATTCGCTGGGCGCACCGGGCGCCGCGGATCTGGTCGAGCGCCTTCTCGTCGGCGACCGCATGGAGGAACCGACGCATGCGCACGCGACCGTCTGAAGCCGGAGCCGTCGACTTCGACCTGATCCTCGTGGGTGGCGGCCTGGCCAACGGCCTGATCGCCTGGCGGCTGCGCGCTCTCCGACCGACCCTGCGGGTGCTGGTGCTCGAAGCCGCGGCGAGCCTGGGAGGCAACCATACCTGGTCCTTTCACGACACCGACCTGACGCCGTCGCAGAACGACTGGATCGCGCCGCTGGTCGTGCATCGCTGGCCGGGACACGTGGTCCGCTTCCCCGGCTACGACCGCCGGCTCGAGGGCGACTACTGCTGCATCCCCTCGACGCGATTCCACGAGGTCATCCATGCCTCGATCGCGGACTCGGTGCGCTTCGAGGCACATGTCGCCTCCTTGAGTCCGACCCGGGTCGTCATGGACGACGGGACGACGCTTTCGGCGAAGGCCGTGATCGACGGCCGCGGGCCGGCGGCGAGCCCCCACATGCAGGTGGGCTTCCAGAAGTTCCTCGGCCAGGAGGTCAGGACGCGCTCGCCGCACGGACTGCAGGTGCCGATCCTGATGGACGCCACGGTCGAGCAGCACGGCGGCTACCGCTTCGTCTACGTGCTGCCCCTTGCGCCGGACGTCCTGCTGATCGAGGACACGGTCTATGCCGACGGCGCCGCGATCGACGAGTCGGAACTCCGTCGCCGCGTCCGCAGCTATGCGGCGGCGCAGCAGTGGGACATCGTGCAGGTCCTGCGCGAGGAGCACGGCGTGCTGCCGATCCAGCTGGACGGCGACGTGGACGCCTTCTGGCGCACGACCGGCGGCGTGCCGCAGTCCGGGCTGCGTGCGGCCCTCTTCCATCCCACGACGGGCTATTCCCTGCCCGAAGCAGCGGCCATGGCCGACCTGATCGCGGCGCAACGCGACTTCGATGCACAGTCGCTGCATGCGGCGCTGCGGACGCATGCGATCGGCCGGTGGAAGGCGGGCACCTTCTTCAGGATGCTCAATCGCATGCTCTTCCTGGCCGCGGCACCGGAACGCCGGCGCACCGTCATGGAACGGTTCTACAAATTCGACGAGGGCCTGGTCGCCAGGTTCTATGGGGGCAGACTGATGTGGTACGACAAGATTCGCCTGGTGACGGGTCGCCCGCCGGTACCGTTGATCCCGGCACTGAACGCCGTGCTGGGCCGCGTGCAGGCGAAGCCCGCATCGAGCGGGGCGGCATGAGCGAAGCGCGAGCGATCGTCATCGGTGCGGGACTCGGCGGGATCGCCCTGGCGATCCGTCTGCAGTCGGCCGGCGTGCCGACCACCTTGCTGGAGGCACGGGACAAGCCGGGCGGCCGCGCCTATGTGTACGAAGACCAGGGCTTCGTGTTCGACGCGGGCCCGACCGTCATCACGGACCCGTCCGCGATCGAGGAGCTGTTCGCGCTGTCCGGCCGGAAGATGTCCGACTATGTGGAGATGCTGCCGGTCGCTCCGTTCTACCGGCTCGGCTGGGAGGACGGCAGCTTCTTCGACTATGCCAACGACCAGGAGGCGCTCGACCGGCAGATCCACCGCCTCAATCCCGCCGACGTGAAGGGGTACCGGGACTTCCTGAAGTATTCAGAGGAAGTCCTGCAGGAGGGCTACATCAAGCTCGGGACGGTGCCGTTCCTGTCGTTCCGCAGCATGGTCCAGGCCGGCCCGCAGCTCGCGCGCCTGCAGGCGTGGCGCAGCGTCTACAGCATGGTGTCGCGCTTCATCCAGCACGAGCGGCTGCGGCAGGTCTTCTCGTTCCATTCGCTGCTCGTGGGCGGCAATCCGTTCGCCACGTCGTCGATCTACACGCTGATCCACGCGCTGGAACGGCGCTGGGGCGTCTGGTTCCCGAAGGGCGGCACGGGCGCGCTCGTGAAGGGCCTGGTCGAACTGTTCAAGGACCTCGGCGGGCGGATCGAGCTGAACGCGCCGGTGGAACGCATCGAGCTGGAGAACGGCAAGGCCGTCGGCGTCGTCGTGAACGGAACGCGGCTGCCTGCGGACCGGGTGGCGTCCAACGCGGACGTCGTGCACACCTACGAGAAGCTGCTCGGCCATGCGGACCGCGGCGCGAAGGAGGCCCGCCGCCTCAAGCGCAAGCGCTTCAGCATGTCGCTGATCGTGGTTCACTTCGGGCTGAAGCGCCGCCACGAGCACCTGCAGCATCACACCGTCTGCTTCGGCGCCCGGTACAAGGAGCTGATCAGCGAGATCTTCAAGGGTCCGATGGCCCAGGATTTCTCCCTCTACCTGCATGCGCCCTGCGTCACGGATCCGTCCCTGGCGCCCGAAGGCTGCTCGAGCCACTACGTGCTCGCACCGGTGCCCCACCTGGGCAACGCCGACGTCGACTGGACGACCGAAGGCCCGCTCTACCGCGATCGCATCTTCGATTACCTGGAGCGCCACTACATCCCGGACCTGCGCAAGGATCTCGTCACCAGCCGGATCTTCACGCCGCTCGATTTCCAGCAGGAGCTCGGCGCCCACCTCGGCTCGGCGTTCTCGCTCGAGCCGGTGCTCACTCAGAGCGCATGGTTCCGCGCGCACAACCGGGACGCGCAGATTCCCAATCTCTACCTCGCCGGTGCCGGCACGCATCCCGGTGCCGGCGTGCCCGGCGTGATCGGTTCGGCGAAGGCGACGGCGCGCCTCATGCTGGAGGACCTGGTGTGAACGCGTTCCCCGTCCACGATCGCTCCGACGCCCTGGCCCACGCGCTGCAGGCGATCGAGAAAGGCTCCAGCAGCTTCGCCGCGGCGTCCAGGCTCTTCGACGAGCGAACCCGCGAGAGCACGCTGATGCTCTACGCCTGGTGCCGCCATTGCGACGACGTGATCGACGGCCAGGTCCTGGGGCACGGCCAGCGCGAGGGGTCGCGCGAGGACAGCGCCAGGTCGCTGCGGATGCTCGAGCACGAGACGCGCCAGGCCTGCGCCGGCCGACCGTCGGACGAGCCCGCGTTCATCTGCCTGAGCGAGGTGATGAAGCGCCACGACATCGGCGTCGAGCTTCCGCTGGCCCACCTCGCGGGCTTCAGGATGGACGTTGAGAACGTACGGTACGAATCGCTGCCCGACACCCTCCTCTACTGCTATCGGGTCGCGGG
This sequence comes from Burkholderiaceae bacterium, assembly GCA_022701965.1. The sequence goes on from JAKONL010000226.1 coordinate 3,206, forward strand.
CGTGGTCGGACTGATGATGGCGCGCATCATGGGCGCGCGCGACGACGCCGTGCTCGACCGGGCCTGCGATCTGGGCATCGCCTTCCAGCTCACCAACATCGCGCGGGACATCGTCGACGACGCCGCCATCGGACGGGTCTACGTGCCCGAGCAGTGGCTGCGCTCGCGCGGCATCCCGATCGACGAGATCGAGGACCTGCGCCACCGGGAATCGCTGGCGGTACTGGCCGCCGAGCTGGTCGAGACCGCGGAGCCCTACTACGACTCGGCCATGCAGGGACTGGGCGCCCTGCCCTTGCGCTCCGCCTGGTCGGTGGCGACCGCGCGCGACGTCTACCGCGCGATCGGCCGGCAGGTGCGGGCCAAGGGCAGCCATGCGTGGGACAGCCGCGTCAGGACGACGAGTTTGCAGAAGGTATGGTTCGCCGCGCGCGGTGCCGGCGTGGCGATCGCGGCGCGTGCCCTGCCGCATTCGAAGCGCAAGCAGTTCCTCTGGAATCGCGGTCGCTAGAACCGGGACTTTCTCCTCGGCTGCGCCGGTTGTCCTGCGGCGTGCGCGACGTGTATCGAGCGCCTGCTTGAGCCTGTGCTCTCAAGGCTCGATTCGAGACGCGATCGGCAATCCGAGAGAGATCGCATCGTCATTTCGTCGATACCGCGTGATGCCGCGGCAGTGACCGGGGTCACCCACGGTCGTTGTCTTCGGCAAGGCTAGCGGCGCATCCGCTCGACTCCACCGGGGCCGGATCAACTGCGTGCGGCCAGGAGAACCAGCCCGAGAACGCAGGCACCGATGGCCCAGTCCCAGATGCTCGTCGACGACCGGGGGGTGCGTGCCTGCACCACCGGCCGAGTCGCCACCGGACGTGCCGGTCCATGCCTCCTGGTGTTCGCGATGTCTTCCAGTTCCGCCGTAGCCAGGCTGTCGAAGTCGTGGAGCATCTGGTCTCTGCGTGTCATGAGTACTTCCCGGGGTTGCATTGCGTTGGTGAGCCGGAGACCGCAACCCGTGCGATCGACTCGAAGCCTGGAAATATTCGCTATCGTGCGACGCGACGCTGTAGGCCTTGGCGCTTTGTGATCGGCCCGGCAAGGAAGGAAACGGCTGCCGCCGTGCCGTGGCCCTATCCTTCGACAGACTCCACAACCCGGAAAGACGATGACCTTCCCAGAGACGACCCCCTCCCCCAAAGATCAGGAATTCATCGAGTTCGCGCAGGAAGTCTTCCAGCTCGCGCGCACCGGCTACGCCCAGACGTTGACGCGCCTGCTGCAGAAGGGCCTGCCCCCCAACATGAGCAACCACAAGGGCGACACGCTGCTGATGCTGGCCGCCTATCACGGCCAGGTCGAGGCGACGCGGGCCCTGCTCGAAGCCGGTGCGGAGCCGGACCGGTACAACGACATGGCGCAGACGCCGCTCGCCGGCGCCGCTTTCAAGGGCTACATGCCGATCGTCGACCTGCTGCTGTCGCATGGCGCCCAGCCCGGTTTCGCGCCGCCGGGCGGCAAGACGCCGCTGATGTTCGCAGCCATGTTCAACCGGGTCGAGATCGTCGAGGCGCTGCTGGCTCGGAACATCGACATGAACGCGAGAAGCTCGGACGGCCTCACTGCGCTGGACCTCGCCCGGAGCATGGGCGCCGCCGACACCGCTGCGTACCTCGAGGCGGCGAACGGTCGATAGAGCGGCGGCGGAGTCCTCCGTTCAGCGCCAGAGCCGGGTGAAAAGGACGATCACGAGCAGAACAAGCACGAACCCGGCCGCGTAGAGGATATTGCGCCGCCATCCTTCCGCCATCTGCTCCTTCTCCTCGAGCCGGCCGAAGAACGTGAGCCTTTCCAGTTCCGAAGGCGCGCTGTCCCAGAATTCAGGTTGCCGAATCCTCGATTTTTTCTCCATTCAGATTCCCCAGATGACGGCGGCCTTGAGACAGCAGCCCACAATCGGTACCGACGCGGCAATCGAAAAAGTTGCGATCCAGACCCGCTTTTCGGCCCAGCCGTTGCCGGCCGTCGATCGATACGTCGAATGCGAAGCGGCCTCGGTTCTCAGGGGCCGTTCCGCCCACCAGATATCTTGTTTGACATGCGTCTTCATGTAACAAGTATATGAAGCCTGTAGTACTTTAGGTCTACCCTGAAGTGATCGTATGGCCGTTGCGCGTGACTTAACGCACGATGTACCGCCAAGTGAAAGATTTCCAGGGTCGACCCCGTCCATGAAGAGGCGCGGGAGATACTTCGGAACATGCCGATTCGCATCGCTCTCCTCGTCTTCGCGACGCTGTTCATGGTTGCCCGTCCGATCCCGGCCGCGGCGGCCGCGGCGGCCGCGTACGTGGACGAGGTGCCCTTCATCACCACGCCCGATCACGTGACGCTGGCGATGCTGGAACTCGGCGGCGTCACCGCGCAGGACCGCCTGATCGACCTGGGTTCGGGCGACGGCCGGATCGTCATCACGGCTGCGCGGCTGTTCGGCGCCAGCGGCCTCGGCCTGGAGATCGTCCCGGACCTCGTGGCCCGCAGCGAGACGAGCGCACGGCAAGCCGGCGTGGCCGACCGTGCCCGCTTCCGTGTCCAGGACCTGTTCGAGGCCGACCTCTCGGGGGCGAGCGTCATCACGATGTATCTCCTGCCCGACGTGAACCTCCAACTGCGACCGCGCCTGTTGTCACTCGCGCCGGGCACGCGCATCGTTTCGCACGACTGGGACATGGGCGACTGGCAACCCGATCGCACGGTGACCCTGCCGGTGCCGGACAAGGTCGTGGGCCGCGAAAAGCTGAGCCGCCTGCATCTGTGGCACGTGCCGGCGCCCGTCCAGGGAACGTGGTGCGCCGACAGGTTCAGGTTGAACCTGACGCAACGGTTCCAGGCCTACCACGCCCGGCTCGACGGCGCCGCTCGGAGCCTCGAATGGTCGGGACGCATCCAGGGCGCGACGCTGGAGCCGCCTGTCGACGGCCCGGCAAGGCCGCGCCTGACCTGGCGCGACGGGACGCTGCATCCCGCGGCCGGCGCGCCGGGGCTACCCGATGGCCTTCACTTCGTGGCCTGCTGAAGGCCGGCACACGCAGCGACCAGTCGCCGGGCGCAATTCTCCAGCGCAGCCTCCATGCGGTGTCCCGGACCGGCCACGGCGATCGCCAGCGTCTCGTTGTTGACGGCGACCGGCACCGCGACGGCCCAGACGTCGCCGACGTTCTCGCCTCGCGTCTGGAAGTAGCCGGCCGCCCGACCCCGGGCGATGTCCGCAACCAGCGCTGCGGCGTCGGTGATGGTCGAGCGCGTCACCGAAGGCAGATTCCTGCCGTCGACCCAGGCGAGCAGTTCGCCGGTCGTCAGCGAACCGAGGAGCGCCTTGCCGACCGAACTCGAATGCAGGGGCTTGATATCGCCCGGCCTGGCCGAGTACCGGATCGGATGCGTGCTCTGGACGACCTGCAGATACACCACGGCATCGCCCTGGCGCTTGCCGAGGATCACCGTCTCGCCGGATTCGTCGCGCAGCTTCTCCAGCATCGGTGCGGCGCGTTCGATGAACGGATCCTTGGCGAGGATGTCGCTGGCCACGTCGTGCATGCGCTTGGTCGGATAGAGCGAACGCGGCCGCGTCAGCGAATAGAGATAGCCGCGCGCCATGAGCGTCGAGACGATCGCATGACAGGTGCTCTTGGGAATGTCGACGGCCTCGGCCAGATCGGTCAGCGACATCGGGCGCTGGCTGGCCTGGAAGGCCTCGTAGATGTCGATGACGCGCTCGACCGCCGTCACGTTGGGTCCGGGCATGGGTGCTTGCTCGTTGGTTGGCGGGGGATGACGTTCCGGAAAAGTCGCTCGGACTCATGGTTTGTTCGAAATATAGAACATTGTTTCCTGGACTAGGCTCGTCATCCAGACGCTTCCAGGCCCCTCCATGAAAATCCCGCTTTCGATCGCTTCGCTCTTTTTGTCGGTCGGCATGGCGCTCGCGCCGCTGCCGACACTGGCCGACGATTTTCCGAACCGGCCGGTGCGCATCGTCGTGCCCCAGACGCCGGGCGGCGCGTCGGACGCCCTGGCGCGGATCATCGGCCAGAAGCTCGGCGACAAGTGGAAGCAGCCGGTCGTCATCGACAACCGGGCCGGGGCCGGCGGCAACGTCGGCATGGAACTCGTCACGGCGGCGGCGCCCGACGGCTACACGCTCCTGATGAGCTATGTCGGCACGCAGGCGATCAACGGCGCGCTCTACAAGAAGCTGCCGTTCGATCCCGGGACCGACTTCGTGCCGGTGGCGACGCTCGCGACCGTTCCCTTCGTGCTGGTCGCGAGGCCCGGCGCCCCGCTGCAGACGGTGGCGCAGCTCATCGACACGGCGAAGACGCGCAACGTCACCTACGGCTCGGCCGGCAACGGCTCGGTGAATCACCTGCTCGGCGAGATGTTCAATGCCGCGGCGAACATCAGGATGACCCATGTGCCCTACCGCGGCGCGGCACCGGCCATGCAGGACCTCATGGGCGGGCAGATCGACGTGGTGTTCTCCAGCCTGCCGTCGGTCTCCGGCGCGATCAAGGGCGGCACGCTGCGGCCCGTCGCGGTCACGAGCAGGCAGCGCGCCGCATCGTTCGGCGCCATTCCCACCATCGCCGAGGCGGGCTTCAAGGACTTCGACGTCAACCCGTGGTTCGGCCTGATGGCGCCCAGGCGCACGCCGCCGGATCTCGTTCGCAGGATCAACGCGGACGTCGTCGAGCTGCTGCAGTCGAAGGAAGTGATCGAGGCCTTCGCGGCGCAAGGCGCGGAGCCGTTCGCGACGAGGTCGGACGAATTCGCCGCGCTCCTGAAGGCCGAAATCGTGAAATGGGGCAACGTGGTGAAGGCCTCCGGCGCCACGGTCGACTGACGGCGGCTGATGGGCCGCCGGCTGGGGGACCGAGGGGAATTCCGGACCCCGTCGCATCGATTTCATTCCTTATACTGAACAAAGTTTCTTGTACAAGAAAACCATCGGTGAATCGAGAAATCCCGGAGACACGACATGCAAGCAAGGAAGATCGCCGGCGCGCTCGGCGCGGAGCTCACGGACGTCGACCTGCGGCAGCCGCTGTCGCCGGCGCAGGCGTCGGAAATCCGCGCCGCGCTGCTCGACCATCAGGTCATCTTCCTGCGCAGGCAGGATCTCACCCCGCAGCAGTTCCTGAATTTCGCCAACGCGATGGGCGAGCCGATCGACTACCCGTTCATCAAGGGGTTGCCGGACCATCCCCAGATCATCGAAGTCAAGAAGCTCGAGCACGAAACCTCCAACTTCGGTGGCATCTGGCATTCGGACACCACCTACCTGCCGGTGCCGCCGATGGGCTCGATGCTGCTGTCGCGCGAGGTGCCGCCCTACGGCGGCGACACCCAGTTCGCGAACCAGTACCTGGCCTACGAGACGCTGTCGCCGACGATGAAGGAGATGCTGGCGCCGCTGGTCGGCATCTCCAGTTCGGCCAAGGCCGATGTCTCGAAGACGCGGGAGGACCGGATCAAATCCGACGGCACCGGCGCGGCGGTCCAGCACCTGCTGGCCGAGCATCCCGTCGTGCGCACCCATCCCGAGACCGGCCGCAAGGCGCTCTACGTGAACGTCGCGCACACCGCCGGGATCAGGGGCATGACCGACGACGAGAGCGCCCCGCTGCTGGAGTTCCTGTTCCGGCACCAGGTCAGATCCGAATTCACCTGCCGCTTCGTCTGGGAGCCCGATTGCGTGGCCTTCTGGGACAACCGCTGCACGCTGCACAACCCCGTCAACGACTACCACGGCTTCCGCCGCGTGATGCAGCGCATCACCCTGAAAGGGGACCGACCGGTCTGACCATGACACACAACCCGACCTCGCGCCGCCGTGCGATGACCTTGCTGCTGGCCGCAGCAGCCCTGAGCGCGCCCGCGCTGGCGCAGTCCTGGCCCGACAGACCCATCCGCATGGTCGTGGGATTCGCGCCCGGCGGATTCACCGACGTGCTGGCCCGCCTCCTCGGCCAGAAGCTGTCCGAACGCCTGGGCCAGCCGGTGCTGGTGGAGAACAAGCCGGGCGCCGCGGGAACGCTCGGCGCCGATCTGGTCGCGAAATCGAAGCCCGACGGCTACACGCTGCTCCTCGGACACAGCAACTCCAACGCCGTGGCCCCGGCGCTCTATCCCAGGCTGCCCTACGACGTGGTGCGCGACTTCACGCCGGTCATCCGGGTGGCCACCACGCCGCTGTTGCTGACGGTCAACGCATCGGTTCCGGCGACGGACGTGCGGTCTTTCGTGGCCTTGGCCAAGTCGCGCAAGGATGGCCTTTCCTATGCGTCGTCGGGCAACGGCAGCGCGCAGCACCTGGCTGCCGCGCGCTTCATGCTCGCGACCCGCACGCAGATGACCCATGTGCCCTACAAGGGCAGCGGCCAAGCCATCGTGGACCTGCTCGCGGGCACGGTCGATGTCAATTTCGAGAGTCCGCCCAACGTGCTGCCCCATCTGCAGTCCGGCAAGCTCAAGGCGCTGGCCATCACCAGCGCCAGACGGTCGCCGCTGCTGCCCGACGTGCCGACCCTGGCGGAGGCGGGGGTGCCGAACGCGGAGATGCTGCAGTGGTTCGCGGTGCTGGCGCCCGCCGGCCTGCCGCAGCCCATCCTGGGCAGACTCAACAGCGAGCTGAACAGCATCCTCAGCCAGCCCGATGTCGTCGACAAGATCGCCTCCCAGGGCGGCGAGATCATCGGCGGCACGCCCAAGGCGTTCGTCGATTTCCTGCCCAGGGACGCGGCCGCGTGGGCGCAGCTGGTCAAGGAAGCCGACATCCGCGCCGACTAGCGACCGCGACCGACATGACGCCCAAGACCTCCGACCTCTGCGATGCCTGCGACGACGCCCTGGCCTGCGCCCTGCCGTTTCGCGGCTACGGACGCCGCCGCTCCTTCGCCGGCACGATACGCACCGTCCGCTGCTTCGAGGACATCGCGCTCATGCGCGGCATGGTGACCGCGCCCGGACACGACCAGGTGCTGGTCATCGACGGCGGCGGTTCGCTGGCCCGCGCGCTCTTCGGGGACGTCATGGCCGACGTCGCGAGCCGCAACGGCTGGGCCGGGCTGGTGATCAACGGTGCCATCCGCGACTGCGTCGAGATCGACGCCATGGACATCGGCGTCAAGGCGCTGGGCACCGTGCCGCGCCGCGGGGCGCGCACGGGCGCGGGCGAGGTGGACGTTCCGGTCGAATTCGGCGGCATCCGGTTCACGCCCGGACATCGCCTGGTGGCCGACGAGGACGGCGTCATCGTGCTGCCGGCCGGCCTGGGCGAGTTCGACATCGCCACGGCCGACGCGCTGGCCGCCACCGCCGCCTACGCCGCGCCCCGGAACGCCCCGGCATGACTGCCCGTACCCTCTACCGGCGCATCGTCGACGACCACACGGTCCGGGTGCTGAGCGGCCCGGCCGACCCCGATCGGCAGGTGCTGCTGTACGTCGACCGCCAGGTCCTCAACGAATACACCAGTCCCCAGGCCTTCGCCGCCCTGCATGCCGCCGGGCGCGATGTCTGGCGCCCGGCGGCGTCGGTCGCGGTGGTCGACCACGTGAATCCGACGACGCCCGAGCGCAGCGCACGCACGATGATGCTCCCCGACGCCGGCCGTGCGCTGCAGGTCGACACGCTGGCGGCGAACTGCCGGCGCCACGGGATAGACCTGTTCGACATGCTGGATTCGCGCCA
>JAKONL010000255.1 GCA_022701965.1 Burkholderiaceae bacterium
CGGCAGCGTGTCGCCGATGGTCAAGGGCATGGGAACTCCGGTTTCGCTGGCATCTAGGGAAGAAGCAAGGGTAGGGCGTGGAATGATCGGGCGCTGGCGCCGGAGGTCAACACGCCATCGATCCGCAGCGGTTCGCCCGCCTCGGCCTGCCGAAGCACCGGCACGTCGAACACGGCCACGTCGCCGGTCCCCTCGCGGCGCGTCGGGGCGTCGAAGCTCCAGCCGGTCGGCCCCGCCAGAAACAGGGCGGCGTCATCGGCCGCTTCGCCTCGCGGCAGCGTGACGCGCAGCGAGGTTCGGTCCGGCGTCAACTCGGCGGACCAGCCGGCCGGGGCCGCTTCCGCGGTCGGCAGCGCCTCGAAGGCGGCGTTCACGGCCGCGCGCGCCGAGAGCCCGTCGACCGGCCGCGCTTCGAGCGACGCGGCGAACGGCACGCAGATCTCCCGGCACAGGCCGATCATCGCATCGATGCGTAGAAGCGGGTCGGAGGCGGTGGCGTCGGCCTCTATCGCGAACGCCATCGGCGCGAGGTAGCCCGCGCTCTGGTCATCGCCCTCCCGGAACCATTTGGGCGCCGGGGCCAGCACTGTAACGCCCGAGAGCGCTCGGCTTGCCGAGCCATCGAGCGTCGGCGCCAGCCCCACGGGGCCGGGCTGCGTCCAGTAGGTCTTCCACCCGGATTGCAGATCGACCTCCAGCGCGGCGCGAACGCGCCCGGCACCGTCCGGCGCGAGCATATGAAGCCGCAGCGTCGCCCCCGGCGCGGTTGCGACATCTTCAGCGGCTCCGGCCGCGCGCGTCCCGCCGGAGACGGTGGTGGACGCGCACAGGAGACAAGAAACCAGGATTTGCGGCAGGATGCGGGACAGGCCCCCCGTGCAATCGCGTTTCGGCATCTCTATCTTTCCGTCATGGATCTCGAGAACATGCGCAACAGCTCAGACGACGAGGCCTCCCTGGAGGGGCACTTCCTGATCGCCATGCCGGGCATGGAGGACGAGCGCTTCGCGCGCAGCGTCGTCTATGTCTGCGCGCATTCGGCGAACGGGGCGATGGGCTTCATCATCAACAAGGGTCAGCCGCTGAGCTTCGGCGCGCTGCTGACGCAGTTGGAGATCGTCGCCGATCCCGGCGAGATCCGGCTGCCCGAGCAGGGCCGCGAGGTTTCGGTCTGCGTCGGGGGGCCGGTGGAGCGCGGTCGCGGCTTCGTTCTCCATTCCGACGACTACGATTCCGAGTCCACGGTGGTGGTGGACGACGGCATCTCCCTGACGCCGACGCTCGACATCCTGCGTGCCATCTCGAGCGGCGAGGGGCCGCGCACCGCGATCATGGCGCTCGGTTATGCTGGCTGGGGCGCGGGGCAGCTGGAGGCCGAGATCGCGGCGAACGGCTGGCTCACCTGTCCCGCCGACCGCGCCATCCTGTTCGACGCTGAACTCGACAACAAGTACAGCCGGGCGCTCGGCATTCTCGGCGTCGACCCGGTGTTCCTGACGAGCCAGGCCGGCCACGCCTGACGCGAGGCACGCCGGGTTCACCCGGCGCGCTTCATCTGCCGCTCCTGCAGGCGGCGGCGCGCTTCCTCGGCCGTCAACGGCGGCGAGAACATGTAGCTTTGTGCATATTCGCAGTTCAGCTGGCGCAGGCGTCCGGCGTCGGTGTCGTTGTCGACCCCTTCCGCGACCACGGCCAGACCGAGCTCGTTCGCCATGGTGACGATCGACTGCACGATGATCGGACGCTGCGGCTGGGCGTCGCCGCGAAGAAAGGACTGGTCGATCTTCAGCGTGTCGAACGGAAAGCGCATCAGGTAGCTCAAGGACGAGTAGCCCGTGCCGAAATCGTCCAGCGACAGGCCGACGCCGATGCCCTTCAGCTGCTCCAGGATCTGAGCAGAACGCTCCGGATTATCCATCACGAGCGATTCGGTCAGCTCAAGCTTCAAGGTCTCGGGCACGAGGTTGTAGCGCTTCAGGATCTGGCGCACGTCGTTGAGCAGATCCTGGCGGATCAGCTGGTTGGACGAGATGTTGACCGAACAGAACAAGCGGGACTGGCCGGGCAGCTTCTGCCAGTCGGACAGGCGGCGCACCGCCTCGTCCAGCGCGAACTGGCCGAGTTGCACGATAAGGCCGGTGCTTTCGGCGATCGGAATGAACTCGGCTGGCGACACCGGGCCGCGCCGGGCGTGGTTCCAGCGCAGGAGCGCCTCGAAGCCGACGATCTTGCCGTCCGCGAGCGCCACGATCGGCTGGAACGCGAGCGACAGCTCGTTGCGGCCGAAAGCGCGGCGCAGATCGGATTCGAGTTCGACCCGGCCGGAGGAATGCGTCTTGAAGGCGGGGCGGAAAGGCTCAACCCGGTCACCGCCGAGGAGCTTGGCCTGATACATCGCCAGTTCCGCCTCGCGCAGCACCTCGTCCGCATTGGCGCCGTCGGTCCAGCCCGTCAGGCCGATCGAGGCGGTGAGGATGATGTCGCGATTGGCGAAGGCGATCGGCGCGCGCACCACGTCGGCGATGGTTTCGGCGAAGGTGCCCACCGACGCCACGTCGGTTTCCGACATCAGGATCAGGCCGAACTGGTTGCCCGCCAGCCGCGCCAACGAGTCCTGCGGCTTGAGGATGCGCTTCAAGCGGCGGCCGACGGTGAGCAGTACCGTGTCGCCGGTGGCGATGCCGAAGTCGTCGTTGACCTGCTTGAAGCGATCGAGGTCTACCACGAACAGCGTCGGGCGCACGTCCGCTCGCGTCGTCGCCAAGGCGGCGATCGAGTCGAGACGGTCGAGAAAGAGCTCGCGGTTCGGCAGGGCGGTGAGCTGATCGTGCAACGCGTCGTGCAGCAGGCGCTCCTCCGCCTTCTTGCGCTCGGTGACGTCCTTGAGCGTGCCGACGCAGCGCACCACTTCGCCGTTGGAGCCGAGTACCGGTCGCGCCCGCAGGTTCAGCCAATGGTAGTGGCCGTCGTCGGAGCGGAGGCGGAAGTCCTGCGCGATACGGCCGCGCCGATGCTCGAGGATCGTGTCGAGCGTCACCTTGAAGCGGTCCCGGTCGTCGGGATGGAGGATCGGAAGCCAGTCGCGGGCCGGCCCGTTCATGGCGGCGATCGGCATGCCGAGGAGGCCGTCGTTGTCGGCGCCGGCGAAGATGCGGTCGCGCGTCACGTCCCAGTCCCAGATCGCGTCGCCCGTGCCCGCCAGCGCCAGCGAGCGGCGCTCCATGTCGGACAGGATGCCGCTGCCGAAGGTGCCGCCGGCGAACGCATGCTGCATCACCGTGAAACCGATCAGAAGCACGATCAGCACGAGGCCGCCGCCCAGCGCCGGCTGGATGATGTCGTTGTCGATGCGCCCCGTGACCGTGAGCCAGCCGGCGCCGAGCCAGGCGCAGATCAGCAGCCAGGTCGGGATCAGCATGATGGCGCGGTCGTAGCGCATCAAGGACAGCGCCAGGATCAGAACGAGGCCGAGGCCGGCGGTGGCGGCGAGCGACATGCGCGCGATCGAGGAGGCGAGCGCGGGATCGAAGGCGGCCAAGACGCCGAGGCCGAGCAGCCCGGCCAGCCACAGCGCGGTGAATGCCGACAGCGCGCCGTGCCAGCGGTTGAGGTTCAGGTAGGCGAACAGGAACACCACCAGCGTGAAGGCGAGAGCGACCTCCGTGCCGGCCCGCCACATCCGCTCGTCGCCCGGCACGATCGGCACGA
>JAKONL010000275.1 GCA_022701965.1 Burkholderiaceae bacterium
GGATTGATTGTTCATTCGATGGGAATAGACAAATTTTTTCCTGGCATGCGCGCGGCTATGAGCGAATGGGATCATTCGGAGACTCGCGAAGTAGATCAAATAATTGGGGCTTTCTTTTGTGTTCGAAAGTCATTGTTTATTGATTTAAATGGATTCGACGATCGATTCTTTGTTTACTATGAAGAAGTTGATTTTGCGCGACGTGCATATTTAAGCGGATGGAAAAGTGTTTATCTTTCTAGCGCTCAAGCATTTCATTTGGGTGGCGGAACATCCAGTCAGGTTAAAGCTAAAAGATTATTTTATTCTTTGAGAAGTCGATTGCTCTACGCCTTTAAACATTTTTCTACTTTTGGCGCTTTGTGCGTTTTATTTTTCACTTTGTTTGTTGAATTTTTTTCTAGATCTGTACTTGCATCGATAAGATTTTCTATGTCAAATTTTAAAGAGACTTTAGGAGGTTACAATCTTTTGTACCGTTGGGTCTTCAGCAAGATGCTCTCTGGTTTTTTGGGCTAAATTTCGTAGCGAATTTATACTGCTTGTAATCGGCGAATGAATAAAATAAATATTCTCGCTTTGACGAAATATGGCCGCATGGGTGCGTCTTCACGCATGCGGTCGATTCAGTATCTGCCTTTCTCGATCGATGCAGGCTATGGAGTTACTCTTAACGCACTGCTAAGCGATAAATTGTTAAGCGAGCGTTATTCGACTGGGCACTATACCTATCCTGCCTTGGTTCGTTCTTATGTCGAACGTGTTCGTTTGTTGATAGGTCGCAAGGCTTTCGACGTGATGTGGATCGAGAAAGAAGCCTTGCCTTGGTGGCCAGTTTCTATCGAATCAATGCTATTGAGCGGTGTTCCTTACGTGCTCGATTACGACGACGCCGTTTTCCATGGATACGACATGCACAAGTCGTGGCTAGTTAGAAAGCTTTTCGGCTCGCGATTGGACCGTTTGATGAGCAAAGCAGCTTTGGTCACTGCTGGCAATAGCTATCTGGCACAACGTGCAATCGATGCCGGCGCACCCTGGGTTGAAATACTGCCGACCGTGGTCGATCTCGACCGTTACCCCTCGGGCACGTCCACGAAGGTATTCAGCGTCCCTCGCGTCGTCTGGATCGGCTCGCCGTCGACGGCCCACTATCTTCATCTTCTGCGCGAGCCATTAAGGCAACTCGCGCTGAAAACGCCATTCGTGCTGCGAGTGATCGGCGCGAAAGGTTTGGAGATCCCTGGCGTGGAGGTCGAATACGTGCCGTGGACCGAGGACACCGAAGTGGACTCGATCGCGTCATGTGCCGTGGGCATCATGCCGTTGGAGGATTCGCCTTGGGAAAAAGGCAAGTGCGGCTACAAGCTCATTCAATACATGGCATGTTCGCTGCCGGTCGTGGCATCCGCGGTCGGTGCCAACGTGGAGATCGTGGAGGACGGCGAGAGCGGATATCTCGCCAACTCGTCCGATGACTGGATCACCGCTTTGCGCACGCTTCTGGAATCGTCGGAACTTCGCCACGCGATGGGTCGAGCCGGTCGGCTTCGCGTCGAAGAGAAATATTGCTTGCAGAAGACCGGACCTCGTCTGGTCGAACTGCTTCTTGCTGCCAGTAAAAAATAAAGAACAACATGTGTGGATTGGCTGGTTTTTGGGGTGGCCGCTTCTCCTCTGCGGAGGAGAGCGGCGCGCGGCTCAGGCGCATGACCGATGCGATCGCCTATCGCGGCCCGGATGCCCAGGGGCACTGGGTGGATCAGGATGCGGGCATCGCGCTCGGGCATCGGCGCCTCGCGATCGTGGAGCTGTCGGAGGCCGGGGCGCAGCCCATGTCGTCGTTCGGTGGGCGGTACGTGCTCAGCTTCAACGGCGAGATCTACAACCACCTCGACCTGCGCGACGATCCGGAGATCGCCGCGCATGCCATCCGCTGGCGCGGCCACTCGGACACCGAGACGCTGCTCAACTGCTTCGAGGTCTGGGGCATCGCCGCGACGGTGCGGCGCGCCGTGGGCATGTTCGCCTTCGCCGTCTGGGACCGGAAGCTGCGCGCGCTCACGCTGGGCCGTGACCGATTCGGCGAGAAGCCGCTCTATCACGGGCGAGTCGGCACTGGTGCTTCGGCGACCTTCCTGTTCGCCTCGGAACTGAGCAGCTTCACCGCCTGTCCGGGCTTTCTCGGCGATGTCGATCGCGATTCGCTGTGCATGTACATGCGCCACGGCAACGTCGGCGGTGACCGCACGATCTTTCGTGGCGTGCACAAGCTGTTGCCCGGCCACCTGCTGACGCTGTCGGACGTGACGGCCGAACCCGCCGTCGATGCGTACTGGTCGCTGGCGCAGGTGGCCGAACGCGGCGTCGCGGATCAATTCGAGGGCAGCCCGGCGGAGGCGGTCGAGGCGCTGGAACGCATCGCCGGTCGGGCGGTCAGGCAGCAGATGGCGGCGGACGTGCCGCTGGGCGCGTTCCTCTCGGGCGGGGTCGACTCGTCGGCCATCGTCGCGCTGATGCAGTCGCAGAGCACGCGGCGCATCAAGACCTTCACCATCGGCTTCGACGACGCGGACTACAACGAGGCGACTTACGCCAAGGCGGTGGCGCAGCACCTGGGCACCGACCATACGGAGCTGTACGTGACGCCCAAGGAGGCGATCGACACCATCGGCCTGTTGCCGCGCCTCTATTGCGAGCCGTTCGCGGACTCGTCGCAGATCCCGACCTACCTGGTGAGCCGGCTGGCACGGCGCGAGGTCACGGTCTCTCTCTCCGGAGACGCGGGCGACGAGGTCTTCGGCGGCTACAACCGCTATCAGATGACCGCGCGGCTGTGGGGCCGGCTGTCCGCCGTGCCGGTGCCGATGCGCCGCGCGGCGGCGCACGTGCTGCTGCGCATGTCGCCGCGCCGGCTCGACCAGATGGCCTCGCGCGTGCCGGGCCTGGGCCGCTGGCCCGATCTGGGCGGCAAGATCCACAAGGGCGCGCGCGTGATGGCGGCGTCTTCGGCGGCTCACCTGTACCTGGGATTGGTCTCGCAATGGAGCGACCCGGCCGACGTGGTGCTCAACTGCAGTGAGCCGGCCTCGTTCCTGACCGGGCGGCGGCCGGCGTTGGAGGGTCTGAACGACGTCGAGCAGATGATGGCGCTCGACACCCTGACGTACCTGCCCGACGACATCCTCACCAAGGTCGACCGGGCGGCGATGAGCGTCGGACTGGAGACGCGCGTGCCGTTCCTGGATCACCGCCTGGTCGAATTCGC
>JAKONL010000312.1 GCA_022701965.1 Burkholderiaceae bacterium
TCCTTCGGCGCCTACTTCCAGGACCTGGTGCAGGTCGCGCCGTACTGGAAGGTGCTCGGCGGCATCCGCTACGACCGGCTCAACGGCGATTTCGACCAGTACGGCTACACGAACCCCTCGTGCGTCAACCGCGTGGCGACTCCGACCGTCCCCGCGAACACGAACATCGGCACGCCGGTGAACAACTGCGTCGGCGGCAACCAGCTCTATCGTCCGGGCAGCGCCACGCCGACGATCGCCAATGCCAGCCTCTCGCAGGGCGCCTGGAGCTACCGCGCCGGCGCGCTGTTCCAGCCGACCGCGACGCAGTCCTACCACCTGTCGTACAGCACGTCGTTCAACTCCTCCGCCGACACCTACCAGTACGTGTCGCCCAAGACGGCCAACACCCCGCCCGAGAAGAGCCGCAACATCGAGCTCGGCGCCAAGCTCGACTGGCTCGACGGCAAGCTCTCCACGCGCGCGGCGATCTTCCGCACCGAGAAGACCAACGAGCGCACCACCGACTCCGACTTCGCCAACGATTCCTTCCTGCTGTCGGGCAAGCGCCATTCGCAGGGCTTGGAACTCGACGTGGTCGGCCGGCTGACGCCGCAGTGGGAGATCTACGCGTCGTATTCGTACATCCCCAAGGCGAGCATCGATGCGGCGGGCAGCACGCCCGCGCCCGGCCTCGTCGGCTCGCGCGTCGGCCTCACGCCCAAGCAGAGCGGCGCGCTCTGGATCAGCTACCAGGCCACGCCCAAGCTGCGCCTGGCCGGCGGCCTGCGCGGCGCGTCCGAGAACCGGCCGCTGGCCGGCACGACCGGCGCGGCGAGCCTCGCGAACAGCACCCCGGGCTATGTCGCGGGCGACCTGATGGCCGAGTACAAGTTCACGCCCGACCTCTACGCGCAGATCAACGTCACGAACTTCACCAACAAGCTCTACGGCGACCAGCTGTATCCGGGCTTCGCGATCGCCGGCACGGCCCGCACGGTGCTGTTCACCATCGGCGCGCGGTTCTGATCGCCCGTTCCTGAGGTCCAATCGCTCCCATGCTGCTGCAGATCCGCAAAGTCCTCTCGCCCGACGAACTCGTCCAGGCACGGCAGATCCTGAAGACCGCGCCATGGGAGGACGGCCGGCTGACCGCGGGCGAGCAGTCCGCGCAGGCCAAGAACAACGAGCAGCTGCGGGAGGACTGCGACGCCACGCGCGACGTCCAGCAGCTGCTGCTGCGCGGCCTCGAACGCCACCAGGTGTTCTTCTCGGCCGCGCTGCCCAAGCAGATCTCGCCGCCGCTCATCAACCGCTACGGCGGCAGCGCCAACAGCTTCGGCAACCACGTCGACAGCGCGGTGCGCTTCCTGCGCGACGGTTCGGGGCGCGTGCGCACCGACATCTCGTGCACGCTGTTCCTGAGCGATCCTGCCGACTACGACGGCGGCGAACTCGTCATCGAGGACACCTTCGGCGAACAGCGCGTGAAGCTCGCCGCCGGCGACATGGTGCTCTACCCCGGCACCAGCGTGCACCGGGTGCTGCCGGTCACGCGCGGCCACCGGGTGGCGAGCTATTTCTGGATCCAGAGCATGGTGCGCAGCGACGAGCAGCGCCGCCTGCTGTTCGACATGGACAACCACCTGCGCCACCTGCGCAGCGCCTACGGCGAGGCCGATGCCGGCGTGATCGGCCTCACCAGCACCTATCACAACCTGCTGCGGATGTGGCTCGACGTCTAGCGCGCCGCGGCATCCTCACTCGAAGGACATTCCGATGAAACACACGACGATCGGCCTTCCGGCCCTGGCCCTGGCCGCCCTCCTGACCGCCGGCGCCGCCCCGGCCCAGTTCGTCAACCACGACACCGTCAAGTGCGAAGGTATCGCCAAGGACGAGATGAAGCCGCAGATGGAACTGCAGCGCAAGCTGGTCGGCGAGGGCTGGAAGGTGCGCCAGGTCAAGACCTTCAACGGCTGCTACGAGGTCTACGGCTTCGACGAGAAGGGCGAGCGCACCGAGGCGTTCTTCAACCCGAAGACCTTCGAGAAGATCGGCGTCGTCAAGCAGGGTTCCTGATGAAGGTGAAGGTGTGGGATCCGCTGGTGCGGGTGCTGCACTGGGGGCTCGTCGCCGCCATCGCGGTCGCCTGGATCGCCGGGGAGGCCTGGCTGCGCACGCACGAGGCCGCCGGCTATGCCGCGCTCGGCATCGTCGCGGTGCGCGTCGTCTGGGGCGTCGTCGGCTCGGCGCATGCGCGCTTCGGCGATTTCGTCTCGCGCCCGGCACGGGTCTGGCGCTACGCGGTCGACGTGGTGCGTTCGAGGGAAGCACGCCATCTCGGCCACAACCCGCTCGGCGGCTGGATGGTGCTGGCCCTGCTGGCGTCGGTCGCGGTCACCGGTTTGAGCGGCTGGCTCTACACGACCGACCGCTTCTGGGGGCTGGCCTGGGTCGACCTGCTGCATCGTGCATCGGCCTGGACGATGGTGGCACTGATCGTGCTGCACGTGGCGGGCGTACTCTTCACCAGCCTGCGCCATCGGGAGAATCTGGTGGCTGCGATGCTCGACGGCCGGAAGCGGCCGTGAAGGCGCGCCGGCCGTCCCCTCAACCAGAACCTCGTCCCGATCCCAACCCCATGATTTCCAACGACCTCCTCAAGCACCCGACCATCCGGCTCCACGGCAAGGTCGACGACGCCATGCTCGACAGCTTCATGGCCCAGATGGCCACGGCCGTCGACAACACCGGCACCGCGCTGCTCGAACTCACCACCACCGGCGGGGACGCCGAGATCGGCCGACGCATCGCGACGGACATCCTGCTCGCGCGCAACCGGCTCGGGCTCGACCTGGTCTTTCTGGGCAAGTCGGTCGTCTATTCGGCGGGCGTCTCGATCATGTCGGGCTTCCCGCCGGAGAAGCGCTTCCTCACGAAGGACTGCATGCTGCTGGTGCACGAGCGCCGCCTGAACAAGACGCTGGAACTCAAGGGCGCGATGCGCGGGATGGAGGCGCTGGTGAAGGACGCGCTGGCCGAGATCGAGAGCGCGCTCGCCATGGAGCGCACGGCGTTCGAGTACCTCGTGGCGGGTTCGGACGTCACGCTGGACGAGCTGATGCAGAGGATCAACGGGTCGGACTGGTATCTCACCGATGCGGAGGCGCTGAAGAGGAAGCTGATCGCCGGGATCGTTTGAGCGCCGGTCCTGCCTCGGCAGCGACGCGCGCGAAGGTCGCGGTCTTCAGCGCACGCCCCTACGACCGGCGGTTCCTCGACGAGGCCGCGCAGGCGGCGGGATCGCCCTGCGAGTTCGTCTATTTCGACGTCGCGCTGGGTGCCGATACCGCCGCGCTCGCGAGCGGCTGCCGGGCGGTCTGCGTCTTCGTGAACGACCGGCTCGACGCGCCCGCGCTCGACGCGCTCGCAGCGCTCGGCGTCGGTGCGGTCCTGCTTCGCTGTGCCGGCTTCAACAACGTCGATCTGGCCGCGGCGACGCGGCTCGGTCTGTTCGTCGCTCGCGTTCCCGCCTATTCCCCGGAAGCGGTGGCGGAGCACACGCTGGCGCTGGTCATGACGCTCAACCGCCAGACCCACCGCGCCTACAACCGGGTGCGCGAAGGCAACTTCATGCTGGAAGGCCTGCTCGGCACCACGCTGCACGGCAGGACCATCGGGATCGTCGGCACCGGCCGGATCGGGTTGGCGACGGCTCGCATCTTCCGCGGCATGGGCTGCACCGTGCTCGGCGCCGATCCGTATCCTTCGACGCAGTTCGACGCACTCGGCCGGATGGTGCCCCTGGACGAACTGCTCGCTCGCTCCGACATCGTCTCGCTGCACTGCCCGCTCACCGAGTCCACGCACCACCTGATCGACGCCGCCTCGCTGTCGCGCATGAAGGCGGGCGCCATGCTGGTCAACACCTCGCGCGGCGCGCTGGTCGACACCGGCGCGGTCATCCAGGCCCTCAAGTCGCGCCATCTCGGCCATCTCGCGATCGACGTGTACGAGCAGGAAGGCGCACTGTTCTTCCAAGACCGGTCCGGGGAAATCATCGACGACGAGGTGTTCCAGCGCCTCATGACCTTTCCGAACGTGCTGCTCACCGGACACCAGGGTTTCTTCACGGTCGAGGCGCTGCGGGAGATCTCCGCCACCACCCTGGCCAACCTGCACCACTTCATCGAACGGACGCCCTGCCCGAACCTGGTCGCCCGGCCGTGAGCCGGCGGCCCGCGCGAGAGGTAATGCGATGCCGAGAACCGATGACCGCTTCCCGGCCGTCCTACCGCTCGCCCTGCGCCGCTAGCCGGCGCGCCAGTGCCTCCGGCACCGTTCCGGCCGGGCGGATCGTCGGCCCGAAGACATAGGATTCCATCGACAGCACGCCGTGCGTGAATCCACCGTCGAGCACCTCGGCTCTGCCGGGCTGGCCGTCGACGCCGTCAGCCGCTCCTGCAGCCACGAGGAGCGGCAGGAAATGCTCGCTGGTCGGATGGGCACGCTGTGCGTGGGGCGCCGATTCGAGCGTGTGGATCAGAGAGGTTCTGTCGCCCGACGTCACCGTGCGGCGAACCCAGGCGACGAACTCCAGGGCGTACGCAGGCTCCTCGCCGTTCCGGGATCGGAATTCGTAAAGGTTGTGGGTCAGGCTGCCGGAGCCGACGATCAGCACGCCTTCCCCGGACAACGGCGCGAGGGCTTGGCCGAAAGCGTAGGCGGCTGCACCGTCGAGCCCGGCCGGCATGGACACCTGGAAGGTCGGCACGTCGGCCAGCGGGTAGAGGTGGCGCAGCGGAACCCAGGCGCCGTGGTCGAGGCCCCGCTCGTCGTCCGGCGACACCGGCCATCCTGCCGAAGCGAGAAGACTTTGCGCCCGCGCCGAAAAATGGCGATCGCCTGCCGTCGGGTAACGCAATTCGTACAGCGCAGGCGGGAAGCCCCCGAAATCGTGGATCGTCGCCGGCTGCAGCGCGGTGCCGACTTGCGCCTCGCGCGTGGTCCAGTGCGGCGATACGACCAGCACCGCCTCCGGCTTCGGCAGCGATCGACCCAGCGCAGTCAGTTGAGCGCCGGCGACACCGGGCTCCAGTGCATAGGTCGGCGCCCCATGCGAGATGAAGAGAGTGGGAAGTGTTTGCATGGAGAAGGTCCAGATGATGCTGACAACACGACTCTATCGATCGCCTCCCATGCAATAAACTGGCAGAGGATGGATGGATTGTTCCGCCTGGAGAGTCGAAACTGTGGATAAGTTTGCCGAGATGCGCGCTTTCGTCGCGGTGGTCGATGCCGGTTCGTTCGTGAGGGCGGCCGACGTCCTGGGCATCTCCAAGGCGGGCATCTCGCGCCTCGTGAACGATCTCGAGGCCCGCCTTGGGTTGCGCCTGCTCCAGCGCACCACCCGCAAGCTGTCGCTCACCGCGGCCGGTGAGGTCTTCCATCATCGGTGCACCGATCTTCTCCAGGCGGTCGAGGATGCCGAGGGGGAAGTCACCGCCCGGGACGGTGAGGCGGTCGGTCTGGTGCGAGTGAACGTTCCGGTCGGTTTCGGCATGGCGCACCTCGCACCACTGTGGCCGCTTTTCATGGAGCTGCATCCGCAGGTCGTGCTCGATGTCACCCTGTCGGACCGCATCGTCGATCTCGTCGACGAAGCCTGCGACCTGGCGGTGCGCATCGCCCGCCTGCCGAGTTCGACGCTCGTGTCCCGCCAGCTCGCTTCGACGCGGCTGACCCTGTGTGCCTCGCCGGACTACCTGCGTCGCCATGGTGCGCCGGCGCACCCTCTGGAACTCTCCCAGCATGCCGTCATCGCCTACACGCTGCTGTCGACGGGCGATCAGTGGCAATTCGAAGGCGACGAGGGTCCGGTCACCGTCAAGGTCCACCCGCGCATGCGCAGCAACAGCGGCGACACCTGCTGCATCGCGGCGGTGAGCGGGCAGGGTCTGGTGCTGGAGCCTACGTTCCTGGTCGGCCCCTACCTCCGCTCCGGGGAGTTGGTGGAGGTGCTGCCTCGGTACCGGTCCGTCGACCTCGGCGTCTACGCGGTCTATCCGACGCGCAAGTACGTGCCGCCCAGGGTGCGCGCGCTGATCGAATTCCTGGCGCAGTCGCTGCAGGGAAATACCTGGCCGGCCTGAGCTCTGATGCCGGCCCGATCCCGTCAGTCCAGTCTTCCCTGCGCGGCCACGATCGCCAGCTGGTCCACGACATACCGAAGCCGCGGACTGAGTTGGCCCCGATGCGGCCACACCGCATGAACCTCGACGCCCGCATCGGCGTAATCGCTCAGCACCGGCACCAGCGAGCCGGCTGCCAGCTTCTCGCGCAAAAGCGAGATTGGAAGCTGCACCAGGCCGAGCCCGGCCACGGCGGCATCGACCATGGCTTCGCCATCGCTCAGTTGATGGGTGGCAGGCGGCGAGAAGAGTCGGTCGGCTTCGGCCTCGCGTACCGACCACTGCAGGGGAGGGCCGTCGATCCTGCCCACCACGCAGCGGTGCGATCCGACATCGGCCAGCGTCCTCGGCATGCCATGTTGTCGCAGGTACGACGGCGATGCGCAGATCACCCGCTGCTGGACCGCCAGGCGTCGCGCCACCAGGTGGCTGCTGTTGCCCAGGTTGCCGAAGCGGAGGGCCAGATCGACGTCGTCGCGCAGCAGGTCGCTCGTGGCCTCGGTGAAGGTGAGGGTCAGGTGGATGCCGGGATGGGGACGGACGATTTCCATGAGCACCGGCAGCAGTACCCGCCGACCGAAGGCGACCGGCATGTCGATGTGCAGGCGCCCGTTGAGCACCTGGCTTCGCGACGACAGGGCGGTCCGGGCAGCGGTGACCTCCTCCATCGCGTGCATGCAGGCCGCCAGGTAGCTTTCCCCGTCGGCCGTCAATCGCGTCAGTCGCGTGGTGCGATGGAACAGCTTGAAACCCAGGCGTTTCTCCAGGCGGCTGATCGACTTGCCGACGGCCGACTTGGTCAGCCCCAACTTCTCGCCCGCCCTGGTGAAGCTCCCGGTTCGTCCCGCGGCGACGAAGACCGCGACGCCGGAAAACGGGTCGACCTCGTCCATGGTGTCCTCCAGGTCTACTCAGCAGAGAAAACGGCGTGATTTGCGCCGGCTGATTCAACTCTACGATGAAGCTTCGTCCGGTAGTGATCGTCGCTGCTGCGACAACCGTAATTTGCTAGGAGTGTTCCCATGCCCGTCGTTCGTGTCAGCTGGTTCGAAGGAAAAGACCCGACGCAGAAGGCCGCCGTCGCCGCCGATATCACCCGAAGCATCGTCGACAACACCGGCACCGATCCCAGCTATATCTACGTGATCTTCGAAGACCTGAAGGCCTCGGACTGGGCGGGCGCCGGCAAGCTTTTCGGAGCAGCCACACCGGACTGAGGCCGATTACAGGGGCTGAGACGGGGCCTGCATGTCCCGGATGCTGCTGCGGGAGTGTTCGCCTGGTGGCTTCAGAGCTCGAACTCGTAATCCACCGTGATCGGCGCGTGGTCGCTGAACTTCAGCGTCTTGAAGATGGATTCGTGCCGCGCCAGCGCCGCCGTCGCCGGCGTCGCCAGGTGATAGTCAGTGCGACAAAAAACCTACAGATGTGAGAGCAGGGACCGCTTCAGACTGATCCCGGTCGTTCGGCACGGTCGTATAGAACGACAGCTTCGGGGCGGGAAACGGTCAGTCCCGGTGACATCGCAAGGGATTGCCTCGATCCAAAGAGGTCGTTGAAGCGCTGCCTCGGACCGGTAGCAGCCATTCCGAACTTAGACCAAGCACAAGTCTGCGACCAAACTTTGTCGTGTGCATTTTTTCAAGCGATCAAGCCCTGATTGAAGACGCCCGAGGCGTACCAGTTCATCTGAAGATGCGCCATCTTGATAAAAGAAGGCGATGTTTCCCCAGGGAGCGTAGAAGCAAATGTCTCCCGAGGACGGCGTATACGACCGCGGGGCGCTTGCAGTTGAAAGCTTGCGTGGCAGATCTGCAATCTTTTCTGTTGCCTCGTAGTCTTGCAAATGCAGCGTCAGAGGAAGAAGCGAGGCGAAATCCGCTGCACTTGGATTGGCGTCGAGCAGTCCAGTTGCAACGACAGCGCCGTCAACGACGATGTGGAGCTTCATGCCGTTATTTTGACTCGGTAAGCCCGAAGGATTCGTTGCAATAAGTGGTCTGTCGCTCGACGTCATCACAGCAATTTCTCCGGTGTGATCGGCAGGTCGCGCACGCGCTTGCCGGTCGCGTGAAAGATTGCGTTGGCGATCGCAGCCGGGATGCCCACCATGCCGAGCTCGCCCATGCCCTTGACGCCGAGCGGATTGACGATGGTGTCTTCCTCCTCGACGAAGATGGTTTCGATCGAGTGGATGTCGGCATTCACCGGCACATGGTAGTGCTGCAGGTTGGCATTCATGATGCGGCCGTAGCGGTGGTCGATCTCCGTGGCTTCTTCCAGCGCCATGCCGATGCCCCAGACCACGCCGCCGATCTCCTGGCTGTGGGAGGCGAGCGGATTCAGGATCTTGCCGCAGGCGGTGACCTCGATCACGCGGGTGACCTTCACCGTGCCCAGGTCCGGGTCGACCTTCACCTCGACGAACTGGGCGCCGTGCGCGAGCGAGGCGTACTTGGCGCGCTCGGGCGAGGGCGTCGAGTCGTAGGTCTCGGTGATCTCGTTCGTTCCGGTGCGGCGCATGACATCGGCAATGACAACGGAGCGTGCCGCATCGCGCTTGAGGCGCAAGACGCCATCGAGCATTTCCACGTCGGTCGAGGCTGCGCCCTTCAGCGGCGATGCAGCATCGCGGTTCGCCAGGTCCAGCAACTTTGCGACGATGGTGAGCGCGGCACCTCGCACCGCTGAACCCACGCTGGATGTTGTCCACGAGCCGCCTTGCGCAGGCGCCTTAGGTTGCCTTGTATCGCCCAGTTCGAAATGAACCTGCTCGAGCCGCAGCCCGAGGAATTCGGCGGCGATCATGGTCATCACCGTGTACGTTCCCGGCCCGATGTCGCTGGTCGCGCTGGTCACGCCCGCGGTGCCATCCGCACGGAAGGTAACGCGCGCGCTGGCGGGCATCTGCATCGCACCCCAGACGCTCGAGGCCATACCCCAGCCCACCAGCAGACGGCCGTCGCGCATGGAGCGCGGCTCGGCCTTGCGGCTCTTCCAGCCGAACTTCTCGGCGCCCAGGCGGTAGCACTCGCGCAGGGCTTTGCTGGAGAAGGGCTTGCCGCTCTCCGGGTCGGTCTCGGCGTAGTTGACCAGGCGAAGCTCCATCGGATCGATCTTGAGCATGTAGGCCAGCTCGTCCATCGCGCATTCGA
>JAKONL010000315.1 GCA_022701965.1 Burkholderiaceae bacterium
CCCGGCATCGGCACCTACAAGACGCGCTGGGAACTACACCGGGTGGTTCCAATGCACTACGTCACGTGGTGCATCCGCAGGCATCGGCGAGGCCATCGCCTGCCTACGATGACCCTGTCCGCAGCCGGCACCGATGCGATCCCCATCGCCGCCGCGGACGACCGTTCCGATCCACCCAACCCAACCCAATCCAACCGAAGGAAACAGACATGTTCAACAAGACCGAAGGCACGATCCGCAACATCGCCGGCCACGTCCAGGAGGCGTTCGGCTCCGCCACCGGCGATGCCGGCGCGCAGGTCAAGGGCAAGGCCCGCCGTGCCGCGGGCAGCGCGCAATACGGCTACGGAGAGATCGTGGAGCAATTGCGCGAGTCGGCCGTGAAGAACCCGATCGGCACCGTGGCCATCGTGGCCGGCGTGTTCTTCGTGGTGGGTGCCATCTGGTCGCGTCGTTGAGGTCCCGCGCGCCACGGGACCCGTGATCGCCTCGAACCCGCGAGGAATACCCACGGGCGTTCCTCGCGGCGAGACCGGCAGCGCCGGACGGCGACCTCGAACGATCTCCTCCGACTCCCATGACACCCACTCCCCTGCACCGCGGCGCCGGACGCCGGCAGCTGCAGCAGATCGCGGCCGGGCTGAGCGAGGGCGTGATCCTCGTCGAGCCCGACCGGACCCTCGTCTGGGCCAACGATGCCGCGCTGGGCCTGCACGGCGTGGCGACGATCGACGATCTGGGACGCGACGTCGACGCGTACCGGGAGCGTTTCATGCCGCGCCAGCGCGACCCACACACGCCGCAGGACGGCCGCTGTCCGATCGAGCGCGTCATCTCCGGTGACGGATCGACGGATGTGCTGGTCGAGGTGCTTCCCGCCGTCGGGCGCGATGCCCGCCAAATCCATCGGATGCGCGGCCTGGTGCTCACCGACGGCGATGGCGACCCCGACGTCCTGGCGCTCGTCTTCCACGATGCCGGCGGACGGGCGGACGCCGAGCGGTGCTTCGAGCGCATGTTCGATGCCAATCCGGCGCCGGCCCTCGTCTGTCGGCTGAGCGATCTGCGTCATGTCAGGGTCAACCGGGAATTCCTGGCGCTGACCGGTTGCGCGAGCGGCGATCTGATCGGCCGCACCGTCTTCGAGTTCGACGTCTTCGGACAGGTCGCGCAGCGCGACGTCGCGATCGAACGCCTGCGTCGCGGCCTCGCGATCGCCCAGATGGAGGCCGAACTGCGCCTGCCCGCCGGATGCAGGCCCGTCATCGTCGCGGGTCAGCCCGTCGACATCGGCGACGAGGGCTGCATGCTCCTCACCTTCGTGGACCTGGCGCCCCGGCACCGTGCCGAGGAGGCGCTGCGGCTGAGCGAGGAACGCTGCCGGAAGGCCTTCCGCATGCTGCCCGTTCCCGGTGCGGTGCTGCGCGCGGAAGATCTGGCGCTGCTCGACGTCAACGAGGCGTTCTGCCTGGCCACCGACCAACGCCCCGAACATCTCGTCGGCACACGCGACGCGCGGGTGTCAGCCTGGCTGGACCCGTTCGCGCAGTCGGTGGCGCAGCACCTCGAGCGCAGCGACGGCGTGCGCGACGTGGAGCTGCGCGTCGATTTCGGCGATGGCCGGCCCGTGGACTGCCTGATGTCGGCCGAGCGCGTCTCCATCGCCGGGCAGGCCTGCATCGTGCTGACCTGGTTCGACATCACCGAACGCAAACGCGCGGAGATGGAACTTGTCGGGGCCGTCGAGATGGTGCTGCAGGACACCACCTGGCGCGGCCGGTCGCTGGCCGAGAAGCTCGCCGACGACGACGACGACGGCGACGACTGACGCAACGCACCGCGACCTTCGTCCCCATCCCCTGACCCCCGAGGATCCGATCGACTCCCATGCAGCGCAGGCTTGCCCGCACCAGCGTGCCACCGACCCTGTTCGACCTCGCGCGCGTGGCCGCCGGGATCCGCGATCCCGCCATTCCAATGAAGATCGTGCGCGCGGGCGTCCGATGCGCCGTGCCGCCGTCGGGCGCGATGCTCGGCCTGTCCCGCTAGCAGTCGTCCTCCACGCAGGCACGACGGTAGCGCTCGAACAGTTGCGCCTTGGCCGGCGTGTCGTCGGGGTTCATGTAGTCGGGCACGGTGAAGGCCAGCAGTCCGGACGAGAACGCCCGCGCGATCCCGAGTTGCCGGCGCACGCGCTCGAACGACGCCGGTTCGGCCGCGAAGGGTCGGGTGTCGATCGGTGCGCCGGCGGTCTGGCGGAACACTTCGACGATCACCCGCAGTTCGCGACGCCGGCCCTCCACCGCCCGCTGCACGGCCGCCAGCACCTCGGGCAGTTCCTCGAGCGAGAGCTTGCCCACGCCCACGCCGTCCTGGAACAGCACCACGCCCAGATCCGGCGCCTCCTCGAGCAAACCGTCCCAGAACGCCTGCAGCACGGCGCGGTCGGTGCCGGCGTTGGCGAAACCGGAGATCGCGATGCGCGCGCGGGCGTCGAGCGTGCGCAGCTCCGAGGTCAGGGCCTTGAGGTGGTCCGAGACGATCGCGCGGCGCGCCGGGTCGCGCCAGTTCAGGTCGTCGATCTCCTCGCTGAGGTACCAGCCCTCGAAGGCCCGACGATGCGCCAGCCGGGGCACGAGCTCGCGCGCCACGCTCAGGGAGCGCGCGCGCAGCTCGCCCAGATGGCGCTCCACCTGGGCGGGTTCGCCGCCGATGTGCGACCAGTACTGCGGATCGTGCGCCAGGCCGACCAGCATGCGCATGCCGGATTCCTCGGCCAGGTCCAGCAGGGTGTCCAGCGGCGGCATCGGCCCGGCGCGGAAGCGCTGCGAGGGGTAGTAGGCCGCCGTGCCGTCGACGGTCCACTGCACGA
>JAKONL010000035.1 GCA_022701965.1 Burkholderiaceae bacterium
CGCGAGGCGGTCGAGGAAGCCTATGCGGGCGACATCGTCGGCTTCACCACGCACGGCGGCGTGCAGCTGGGCGACACCATCACCGACGGCGCGAACCTGATGTTCACCGGCCTGCCCTTCTTCGCACCGGAACTCTTCATGACCGTGATCCTGAAGAACCCGCTGCGCACCAAGCAGCTGCAGCAGGGCCTGGCCCAGCTCGGCGAGGAAGGCGCGATCCAGGTGTTCCGCCCCGAGGTCGGCGGGCCGATGCTGCTGGGCGCCGTCGGCCAGCTGCAGTTCGAAGTGGTGCAGCACCGCCTGAAGGGCGAATACGACTGCGACGTGCGGCTCGAAGGCTGCCAGTACACCGGCGCGCGCTGGATCACCGCCGACACGCCGGCCGAACTGCGCGACTTCGTCAACGCCTACCCGGTGCGGATGGCCCTCGACGCGGCCAACACGCTGGCCTACCTGTGCACCTCGCCCTACGACGTGCGGCTGGCGCAGGAGCGCTTCCCGAAGATCCACTTCCACCCGCTGCGCGAGCACGCGGGCCTCTCGCTGCAGAACGCAGGCTGACCCGCCGGCCTTTGCGGCCGGCTCGCCCATGACATTCAAATCCCACGCTACGGCCGGCGCCTCGGCGGCGCGGCATCGCTTGCTGCTTCAACTCGCGCGCTTCGGCGCGGCCGGCGTCGCCGGACTGCTGGTCGACCTGGCCGTGCTCTTCGTGCTGGCGCCGCTGCTGGGCTGGTACGTCGGCCGCGCGGTTTCGTTCCTGGCGGCGGCATCGACCACCTGGTGGTTCAACCGGCGCTTCACTTTCACGACGACGGCGGCCCGTCCGGCGATGCCGGTATGGCACGAGTACACGCGCTACATCGGCTCGATGCTCGGTGGCGCGGCGGCCAACTACACGGTCTACGTGCTCGCGCTGCACTTCGTCGCCGCGCCCTGGGCACCGGCGCTCGGCGTGATGCTGGGCAGCCTCGCGGGCATGTCGCTCAACTTCGTCGCGGCACGCTATTTCGTCTTTGCGCATGCGTTGCCCGAGGCCGCGGCGCTGGAAGCGGTCGCGGAGGCGGACGCGGAAATCGAGGCCGAAGGTCGTGCGGCATCCGACACCACCGTGTCGATGCAGCCGCTGCGCGCCTGGCCGGTCGAGGCACGCCGCGGCTTGATCGGCGTCTTCACGGACATCGACGACACGCTCACCACCGACGGCGCCATCACCCCCGACGCGCTGAAGGCGCTCGGCGATCTCAAGGCCGCGGGCCTGCGCGTGGTCGCCATCACGGGCCGGCCGGTCGGCTGGAGCGAGCCCTTCGCGGCCGCCTGGCCGATCGACGCGATCGTGGCGGAGAACGGCGCCGTCGCGCTGCTTCCACCGCCGCCCTGGCGGCCGGGCGACATGCAGCATCCGGTCGCGGGCAAGCGCTACCTGCAGGATGCGGCAACGCGCGCGACCCGGTTCGCCCGCATGCAGAAGGTCCTCGCGCGCATCGAGCGCGAGATTCCCGGCGCCCGCCGCGCCACCGATTCGGCCGGCCGCGAGACCGACATAGCCATCGACCACAGCGAGTTCACGCACCTGGACGAGGCCCGGATCGACGCGGTGACCGCCCTGATGCGCGCAGAAGGCATGACCGCGACGGTCAGCAGCATCCACGTCAACGGCTGGTACGGCGACAACGACAAGCTCTCGGGCGCGCGCTGGATCGTGCGGGAGCTGTGGGACAGCTCGCTCGACGCCGAGATGGACCGCTGGGCCTACGTCGGCGACTCGACCAACGACCAGGTCATGTTCGGCGCCTTCGCAAACGCCATCGGCGTGGCGAACGTCGCGCGCTTCGTGCCGAAGCTGGCGCACCTGCCGCGCTACGTGACGCAGGGCGAACGCGGAGACGGCTTCGCCGAAGCGGCACGTGCGGTGCTGGCCGCGCGCTAGCGGCCGAGGCCTGCGGCCTCCATCTCGGCGCGCAGCAGTTCCACCATGCGCTGCGCCGCCGGCGAGAGGCTCCGGTTGCGCAGGCTCACCAGACCGATCGGGCGCCGCAATACCGGCGCGCTGAGCCGGCGCTGGACGACGCCGGGACGCTGCGCCACGCGCGCCGCGAGTCCGGGCAGCGCGCTGACGCCGACGCCCGCGGCCACCATCGCGGCGATCGTCGCGAGGTGCTCGACCTCGTAGCGCGGCGCGAAGCGCAGCTTGTGCGTCAGCAGCGCCGCATCGGCGTACTGCCGCACGCTGGTACCGGCCGGCATCGAGATGTGCGGCAGGCCGGCGACATCGGCCCAGCCCAGCGGCGACTTGCCGCGCGCGAGGGCATGCGCCGAAGGCAGCAGCAGCACGAAGGCGTCGGAGGCGAGAGGCAGATGGTCGAGATCGGCGTAGGCCGGATTGGCGGCCGACAGCGCGAAATCGACGCGCCCCGCCCGCACCATCTCGAAGGCCGGACCCGCGAGGCTGTCGACGAGTTCCATGCCCACGCCCGGATGATCGACCTCGAAGCGCGCGAACGCGAGCGGCACCACCGTGGCGGCCAGCGAGGGCAGCGCGGCCAGAGCGACGCGCCCGACCTTCACGTCCGCCACCGCGCGCACCCGGTGCACCGCCTCCTCCATCTGGTGGCGCACGAAGCGGGCCTGCTCGGCGAAGACGCGCCCGGCCTCGGTGAGCTGCACGGCGCGCGTCGTGCGGTCGAAGAGCCGGGCCGACAGCATCGTCTCCAGCCGGCCGACCGTGCCGGACACCGCCGGCTGGGACATGTGCATCTGCAGCGCGGTGCGCCGGAAGCTCAGGGTCTCCACCAACGTCAGGAAGACATCGAGTTCGCCGGCGGTCCAATTGATCTTCACAGCTGATCAGTCTATCCAAAGAATCGTCTGGACCTTGCAATCGACGCTGCCTAGACTGCGCCGCAATGAACACCTCCATTCCCTTCCCTGGACCACGCGGCGCCCGCACGGTCGTCGTCGGCGGCGGCACCATGGGCGCGGACGTCGCCGTGGTGCTGGCGCGCGGCGGCGCCACCGTCACGGTGGTCGACCCGAACGCCGCGCAGCGCGAGCGGCTCGGCCCGCACGTCGCGGCGGAACTCGCAGCGGCCGGGCTGGGCCGACGCGCGAGCCTGATCGGCAGCGTCGGCACGCTCGAGGCGGTCGACTGGGCCGGCGTGACGCTGGTCGTCGAATGCATCACC
This sequence comes from Burkholderiaceae bacterium, assembly GCA_022701965.1. The sequence goes on from JAKONL010000035.1 coordinate 3,186, forward strand.
GAACGCCTCGACGCGAAGCAGGCGCTGTTCGCCGCGCTCGTTGGATGCGCGCCGGCCGACGCCGTGCTCGCGAGCAACAGCTCCAGCTTCCCGATCAGCGCGATCGCCCATGGGTTGCCGACGACCGGCCGCATGCTCGGCCTGCATTTCTTCATGCCGGCGCACCTGGTGCCGCTGGTTGAAGTGGTCTGCGGCGCCGAGAGCGCGCCCGAACGCGCGGCGTGGCTGTGCGACTTCATGCGTGCCTGCGGCAGCGTGCCGGTGCTGGTGCGCAAGGACAAGCCCGGCTTCCTGGCCAACCGCCTGCAGCACGCGCTGTCGCGCGAGGCCTTCGCACTCATCGATGAAGGCGTCGCCTCGGCCGAGGACGTGGACGCGGCGGTGCGTTTCGGTTTCGGTTTCCGCTACCTGGCCGCCGGCCCGGTGATGCAGCGCGACCATGCGGGCATCGACGTGCATTGCGCGGCGGCGGCGACCATGTATCCGACGCTCTCGAATGCCGCCGAACCGGCCCGCGCGCTCGGCGACCGTGTCGCGCGCGGCGATCTCGGCATGAAATCCGGCCGGGGCTTCTACGACTGGCCGGAAGAAAAGCGCGTCGCCGAGCGCGCGCGCTATGACGCGCTGCTGCGCCACGGCCTGGCGCTGCTCGCGCCGGAGCTGCCGGCCATCGACCGCAGCGACATCCCCTTCTCCTCGGAACCCCACGCATGAAATCCACCGATCCGCTGATCGTCACGGTCGCGCCCAACGGCGCCTACAAGCAACCGTCCGACCATCCCGCGCTGCCGATCACGTCCGAGACGCTCGCGGCAACGGCGAAGGCCTGCCGCGAGGCCGGCGCCGCGATGCTGCACATGCACATCCGCGACGCGCAGGGCGGCCACAGCCTGGACGCCGACGGCTACCGCACGGCGCTCGCGGTCGTGCGCCGCGCGGTCGGTGCCGACATGGTGCTGCAGGTGACGAGCGAAGCCGCCGGCCGCTATCAGGCGCCATCCCAGATCGCGATGGTGCGCGACCTGCGGCCCGAGGCGGTCTCGATCGGCCTGCGCGAGATCGACAAGCCGGAGATCGGCGAGGCCGGGCTGCAGGAGTTCTTCGGCTGGCTCGCGCGCGAGCGGATCATGGTGCAGGTCATCCTGTACGACGCGGCGGACGTGAAGCGCTGGAACGCCCTGCGCAGCGCAGGCGTGGTGCCCGACGCGCCGTGGTTCCTGCTGTTCGTGCTGGGTCGCTACACCGCCGGCCAGACCTCCGACCCGCGCGACCTGCTGCCGTTCCTGGCCGCGCAGGAAGGCCCGGAACCCTGGGCGGTCTGCGCGTTCGGAGCGACCGAGAACGCCTGCATCACCGCCGCGGCCGCGCTCGGCGGCCATGCGCGCGTTGGCTTCGAGAACAACCTGCTGTGCAAGGACGGCCGCATCGCGCCCGACAACGCGGCGCTGGTGCGGCAGGCAGCCGAAGCGGCAGCGGCGCTCGGCCGGCCGCTGGCCACGGGCGCGGACGTGCGAGAGCGCTTCGGCGGCCGCTGAGGACACCGCCCGAGAACGCAACGACGATCGATCCCCGAAGGAGACAAGAACCATGAAAAGAAGAACCCTCGCCCGCGCGCTCGCCGCCGCCCTGCTGCCGCTGTCCGCTTTCGGCGCGCTCGACAGCGCCTCGGCACAGCCGCAACCCGCGCCCTACCCGTCGAAGAACATCCGCTTCGTCGTGCCCTACCCGCCCGGTGGCCCGACCGACCTGATGGCCCGCATGCTCGCGCCCGAATTGCAGAAACGCCTGGGCGGCACGGTCATCGTCGACAACAAGGGCGGTGCGGGCGGCAACCTCGGCAGCGCCGAGGTCGCACGCCAGCAGCCGGCCGACGGCCACACGCTGCTGCTCGCGGCCAGCGGCCCGATGGCGGTGAACCCGTCGCTCTACCGCAGCATGCCCTTCGATCCGCTGAAAGACCTGGTGCCGGTGACGCAGCTGTCGGCGTTTCCGCTGGTGCTCGAAGTGCATCCGTCGCTGGGCATCAAGACCGTGAAGGAACTCATCGCGCTGGCCAAGGCCGGCAAGGTGCCGCTGAGCTACGCATCGGCCGGCAACGGCACGCCCCAGCACCTGGCCGGCGAGCTGTTCAACACCATCGCGCAGACGCAGATCAAGCACATCCCCTACCGCGGCGCCGGGCCGGCGCTCAACGATCTGCTGGGCGGCCAGGTCAACGTGATGTTCGACATCCTGGGCAGCTCGCTGCCGTACCTGACGACCGGCAAGCTGGTGCCGCTGGCCGTGACGTCGCCGCAGCGCAGCCCGGCGCTGCCGCAGGTCGGCACGATGACCGAGGCCGGCGTGACCGGCTACGAATTCACCGCCTGGCACGGCATCGCCGTGCGCGCCGGCACGCCGCAGCCGATCGTCGACAGGCTGAACGCGACCGTCCTCGAGATCTTCAGGGACCCGGCCTTCCGCACCCGCTGGGAAGCCATCGGCACGCCGGTCGTCGCGGGCTCGGCCGAGAGCTTCGGCAAGCTGATCCGCGCCGACTCCGAACGCCTGGGCAAGCTGGTGAAGGATGCGGGCGTGACGGTGGACTGAGGGACACGCAGGTTCAGGGAGCCTGCGTCGGTGCCGGCAGGTCGGTCGCCAGCGCTTCGGCCTGCGTCCGGGATTGCGGTTGCGATGCGATGAGCACCGGCGCCTGGACGGGCTGGTACACGGCGCCGCCGGATGGGAACTGCGGCACTCCCGCGGACGCCGCGAACGCCGACGCCTGGTTTGTGACGTCGTCGACGAAACGCTCGAAGTCGGGCAGGTCCGTGTCGTGCAGCAGCGTGGCCGACTCGATGGCCGCGCGCTCCGCGAGCTTGAGCGGCAGAGACGGATCGGCGCACATCTCGGTCGTGCATCGACTGTGCAGCGCCGACAGGACCGTCCTGCGTGGTCACGGCCTGGTTGCCGCCCGCACGCACGAAGTTTCCAGGCTGGTGTCGACCGGTAGGGGTTTGACCCCCCGTCGGCCCGAGCGTCGACGCGACGGCTGGAGGGCGTGGGGAGTTCGAGAAGAGGGGCGTCGTCGCGGACGTGGTCTTCATGGCGGTACGGGTGGTTGGTGATCAGTCGGAAACGGGTTCCGAGATTCCTTCGCCGCCGACCGGACGACGCTAGGAGCCGTCCGAGATACCGCGAGCCGTCAGGGACCCTTCGCGAGCCCCAGCTTCTCGATGATCACCTTCTCCTTGCCCATCGTCTCCTGCGCGAACTTCGTGTATTCCGCCGAGCTCATGTAGTTGGGCAGCATGTCGTAGCGGCCGAGCGAGGCGACGTAGCTCGGTTCCTCCATCGCCTGCTTGAAGGCATCGTGCAGCTTCTTCACGACCTCCGGCGGCGTGCCCTTGGGCGCGCCGATGCCGAACGGCGAGTTCTGCACGATGTCGTAGCCGAGCTCCTTGAGCGTCGGCGCGTCGGGGAACTTGGCCAGGCGCGTGGCGCCCCAGGTGTTGAGCACGCGCAGCTTGCCCGCCTCCACCTGCGGTGCGAAGCCGGTGCTGTCGGCCGCGGCCATCAGGTGCCCGCCGACGACCGCCTGCATCAGGTCGGCGCTGCCCTTGTAGGGCACGTGCTGCAGCTGGATGCCGGCGCGCTGGGCGACCGTCTCCATCGTCAGGTGGGGGCTGGTGAGGTTGCCGGTGGAGCCGTAGGTCAGCGCGCCCGGATGGGACTTGGCATAGGCGACGAAGTCGGCCCAGGTCTTGAACGGGCTGTCGGCCGGAACGACCAGGCCGAACGCGTAGCCGGTCACGTTGATGACGTAGCTGATGTCCTTGATCGGGTCCCAGTTCAGCTTGGTGGTGTAGCCGAGCCGGAACACGCCCAGCGGGATCTGCGCGACCGTGTAGCCGTCGGCCGCCGAACTCTGCAGCGCCTGCGCCGGAAGCGTGCCGCCGGCGCCGGGCTTGTTGTCGATGATGACCGGCTGGCCGAGGATCTTCGAGGCGTTGTCGGCGAGCTGGCGCATCGTGATGTCGGTGGGCCCGCCGGCGGGGAAGGCGATGACCAGCTTGACGGGGCGGGCGGGAAACGACTGGGCCTGCGCGGCGAGCGGAGACAGCACGGCGGCACAGGCCAGCGTGGCGGCGCAGAACGAGAGAACGGAGCGACGATGCATGCGAGAGATCCTGGTGAACGGTTGGTCCGAGGGTATTCGGGTTCGATCCGACATTGGGCCGAAGGGGCACGATTTGCACAATCGGTGACGGCCCTAGCGCGTCGCGATGGCGTCACCCGAGGTGACGACGCCCGGTATTGGCGGGCTTTCCGGCCGCTCATCGCGCGATGCCCCTCGCCCGGTATCGCGGACGATCACGCATGCACCAGGTCATCATGCTGCGCGTCGAAGCGCCGATCAAGCCGCAGGCGGGAGCGCCGTGCAACGGTTGCGGCGTCTGCTGCGCGAGCGAGCCCTGTCCGGTCGGCGTGCTGGTCACCGGGCGCACCGGCGGCCGGTGCGCGGCCCTCGAATTCTCGGACGACGCCGGTCGCTACCTGTGCGGCCTGGTCAGCGACCCGGCATCCCGCCTTCCACGCGTGCTGCGCTGGAGCGCGCCGTGGGTGGCGAAGTTCGCACGCCGGTTCATCGCCGCCGGGCTGGGCTGCGACAGCGACGTCGATGCCGCGCCGGAGCGGCAACCGGCGCGCTGAACGCTACCGCGCCAGCACCGGCCCCAGCGCCACCCCGGTGTGCGTACCCAGCGCCACCACATCCTCCGGCGGCGCCGCCGCGACGATGCGTCCACCCGCGTTGCCGCCCTCGGGCCCGAGGTCGATCAGCCAGTCGGCCTCGGCGATGACGTCCAGGTCGTGCTCGATCACCACCACGCTGTGCCCGCCGTTGACCAGCCGGTGCAGCACGTGGATCAGCTTCTCCACGTCGGCCATGTGCA
>JAKONL010000342.1 GCA_022701965.1 Burkholderiaceae bacterium
ACGTGCACCTGCTGACCGACATGATCGCCTGCCCCGGTGGCGACTTCTGCGCGCTGGCCAATGCCCGCTCGATCCCGATCGCCGAGGCCATCACCGAACGCTATCAGGACCTCGACGAGCTCGACGACCTGGGCGAGATCGACCTGCACATCAGCGGCTGCATCAATTCCTGCGGCCACCACCACAGCGGCCACATCGGCATCCTCGGCGTCGATAAGGACGGCAAGGAGTGGTACCAGGTCTCGCTCGGTGGCTCGGACGGCTCGGCGCTCAGCGGTGCTTCGGTGGCCGGCAAGGCGGTGGGACCGTCGTTCTCGGCGGCGGAAGTACCCGAGGTGATCGAGGCGGTGCTCGGCGCCTATCGCGACCACCGCACCATCGTCGACGGCAGGCGCGAGACCTTCATCGACACGCTGCGGCGGGTCGGCCCCGATCCGTTCAAGGTCGCGGCCAACGGCGCGCGCTTCAAGGCCGAAGAGGTGAACGCATGAACAAGACGCTGACCCTGATCGCCGCCGAAGACCACGTCGACGACGGCAGTCCGAAGGTGCTGCAGCTGCAGAACGACGCCGATCCGCAGGCCATCGAGGTGTGCCTCGCCGACGTCGAGCGCATCGACCTGCACTTCCCGAAATTCACCGACGGCCGCGCCTACAGCCAGGCCTTCCTCCTGCGACGCCGCCTCGGCTACAAGGGCGACATCCGCGCCACCGGCGACGTGCTGATCGACCAGCTGGTACAGATGGAGCGCACGGGTTTCTCCAGCGCGGTGCTCAGGGAAGGCGTCGACGCCTCCGACGCGCAGCGGCAGTTCGACCGCTTCTCCGCCTTCTACCAGGGAGACGCGGTGCAGACGGCCCCGCACTTCGCCGTCGCGCCATCCGCTGCGAACTGAACGGTGTCCATGAGCCTCGATCTCGAACATGTCAACGCGGAACTCGGCCGCGATGCCCAGGGCCTGGTGGACTGGGCCGTCGGCCTCGGCCAGCCGGCGATCGTCACCACCAACTTCCGCCCCTTCGAGGCGGTGATCCTCCACATGGTCGCGCGTGCGAAGCCCGACGTACCCGTGATCTGGATGGACAACGGCTACAACACCGAGGCCACCTACCGCTTCGCCGACGAGGTGACCCGCCAGCTGGGCCTGAACCTGCGCATCTACCTGCCGCTGCGCTCGCGCGCGCACCGCGAAGCGGTCGAAGGCGCGACCCCGGCGCTGGACGATCCGCGCCATGCCGCCTTCACGGCCGAGGTCAAGCTCGAACCTTTCGCGCGCGCCCTGAAGGAAACGGCGCCCAAGGTCTGGTTCACCGCGCTGCGGGCCACCGACACGGCCGTGCGCGCGACGATGGACCCGGTCAGCCTCAACCCGGACGGCCTGATCAAGGTCGCGCCGCTGCTGCACTGGTCGTCGAAGGACCTGCACGAGTACTGCGTGGCCCACGGCCTGCCGAACAACTTCGACTATGTCGACCCGACCAAGGGCGAGGACAACCGCGAATGCGGCCTGCATCTCGCCCACTGACCACGACCGCCCGCTCCCGATGAACGCCCGAACCGACAACGGTCTGCTGCAGCCCACGATGCATCCCCCCGCACACCTCTCCAACACCCACCTCGACGCGCTCGAGGAAGAAGCGATCTTCATCCTGCGCGAGGTCGCCGGCGCGTTCGAGCGGCCGACGCTGCTGTTCTCGGGCGGCAAGGATTCGCTGGTGCTGCTGAAGTGCGCCGAGAAGGCCTTCGGCACCGGCCGCATTCCCTATCCGCTGCTGATGATCGACACCGGCCACAACTTCCCCGAAGTGACCGATTTCCGCGACTTCCGCGCGAAGGAGCTGGGCGCCGAACTGATCGTGCGCAGCGTCGAGGACTCGATGGCGCGCGGCACCGTGCGCCTCGCGCATCCGGGCGAATCGCGCAACGCGCACCAGTCGGTCACGCTGCTCGAAGCCATCGAGGAATTCCGCTTCGACGCGCTGATCGGCGGCGCGCGCCGCGACGAGGAAAAGGCACGGGCCAAGGAACGCATCTTCTCGCACCGCGATTCGTTCGGCCAGTGGCAGCCCAAGGACCAGCGACCCGAACTGTGGAACCTGTTCAACACGCGCCTCGCGCCCGGCGAGCACTTCCGCGTCTTCCCGATCTCGAACTGGACCGAACTCGACGTCTGGCAGTACATCGAGCGCGAGCACGTCGCCCTGCCCTCGATCTACTACACGCACCGGCGCGAGATCGTCGAGCGGCGCGGCCTGCTGGTGCCGGTGACGTCGCTCACGCCGCCGCGCGACGGCGAACAGGTGCAGGTGCGCGACGTGCGCTTTCGCACCGTAGGCGACATCACCACCACCTGCCCGGTCGAGAGCCTCGCGGCGAACGCCGGCGACGTGGTGCTGGAGACGCTCACGGTCGACGTGAGCGAGCGCGGCGCAACGCGCATGGACGACATGACCTCCGAGGCTTCGATGGAAAAGCGCAAGAAAGACGGGTACTTCTGATGGGCGAGATCGATACCGGCGCAGCGTTGCGCTTCATCACCTGCGGCTCGGTCGACGACGGCAAGAGCACGCTGATCGGACGCCTGCTGGTCGACAGCAAGACCGTGCTGCAGGACAAGCTCGCGGGCGTGCAGCGCGGCGGCGAGACCGACTTGGCGCTGCTGACCGACGGCCTGTCGGCCGAGCGCGAGCAGGGCATCACCATCGACGTGGCATACCGCTACTTCGCCACCGCCAAGCGCAAGTTCATCATCGGCGACGCGCCGGGCCACGAGCAGTACACGCGCAATATGGTGACGGCGGCCTCCAGCGCCGACGCGGCGGTCGTGCTGGTCGACGCGACCAAG
>JAKONL010000387.1 GCA_022701965.1 Burkholderiaceae bacterium
GCCATGGAAGGCTGGGCCTACCCGTACCCGGTGCAGTACCTGCAGCTCTAACTGGAAGGCCGGCCGGCGCGCATGGGCTACATGGACGTGCAGCCCACCGCCGCCCCCAACGGCCAGACCGTGGTGCTCTTCCACGGCAAGAATTTCGGCGCCGACTACTGGGCCGGCACGCTGCGCACGCTGTCGGCCGCGGGCTACCGCGTGATCGCGATGGACCAGATCGGCTTCGGCAAATCGTCCAAGCCCGAGATCCGCTACACCTTCGCCATGCTGGCCGACCACAGCGCGCGCCTGCTGGACCACCTGAAGGTCGGCCGTGTCGCCATCGTCGCGAACAGCATGGGCGGGATGCTGGGCGTGCACTTCGCGCGGCGCCATCCGGACCGCGTGACGGCGTTGGTGCTGGAGAACCCGCTGGGACTGGAGGACTACGTGCCGTCGATCCCGCCGCAGAAGACGGCCGACCTGCTCAGGCTGGAGATGGCGCAGACGACCGAGAGCTACCGCACCTTCATCAAGAGCTACTTCAAGGACAACTACCGGCCGGAGTTCGAACGCTTCGTCGAGCAGTTCGCGCGCGTGCAGCGCAGCCCCGAGTACCCGCGCTTCGCGCACGTGTCGGCGCTGACCTACCAGATGATCTACGAGGGGCCGGTCTACGGCGAACTGCCGAAGCTGAACGTGCCGGTGCTGCTGGCGATCGGGCAGCTCGATCGCACGGTCTTCGGCCGCCGGTTCGCGCCGCCGGCCGCCGTGAAGGACCTGGGCAACTTCCCGCAGCTGGGCAAGGACGCGCAGCGGCGGATCCCGGGAGCGAAGCTGGTCGAGTTCGACGACGTCGGGCACGTGCCGCACCTGGAGGCGCCGGAGCGCTTCCACGCGGCGGTGCTGCAGTTTCTCGCCGGCCTCACTCCTCGAACTTGATGCCCGAACTGGTGATGACATCGCCCCACTTCTTGCGCTCGGCGGCGATGAACCGCGTGGTCGCGGCCGCGTCCAGGGTGCGGATGCTCATGCCCTGCGCGCCGAACTGACGGCGTACCTCCGGCTCGGCCAGCACCTTCGCCAAGGCGGCCGACAGCGTGTCGACGGCCTCCCTGGGCGTGCCGGCCGGCGCCGTCATCGCATACCAGAGCTCGGCCTCGAAACCCGGGTTGCCCTGCTCGGCCACGGTGGGCACGTTCGGCATCTGCGGCGAGCGGCTCGCGCCCGTGGTCGCCAGGATCCGGAACGACTTGGTGTTGACGTACGGAATGATCGAGGTCACGGTGATCATGGCCAGGTCGACCTGGCTGCCCATCAGGTCGGTCGCCAGCGGCGCGTCGCCCTTGTAGGGCACGTGCAGCAGGTCCACCCCGGCGATGCGCTTGAACTGCTCGATGGCCAGCTGGCCCGGAATGCCCGACGACCCGATGCTCAACCTGCCCGGCCGCGATTTCGCGAGCTTGACCAGCTCGGGCAGCGACTGCACCGGCAGGTCGTTGTTGCCGATGATGGCCAGCGGCATCCCACCCATGAACCCGATGTGCACCAGGTCGGCCGCCGCGTCGTAGGGCAGCTTCCGGCCGATGGCCGGCAGCAGCACCTGCGGCCCGAGCGACGTGACGCCGACCGTGTAGCCGTTCGGCTCGGCCTTCGCCACGAGGTTGATGCCCAGCGCGCCGCCGCCGCCCGCGCGGTTGTCGATGATCAGGCTCTGCCCGAGCACCGGCTGCAGCGCGTTCGCCAGCACGCGGCTCAGGATGTCGGCCGAGCCGGCGGCCGGAAAAGGCACGATGAGCCGGATGGGGCGCGACGGGTAGGCGGGCGTCGCGGCGAATGCCGAACGAAGACCGGGCAGCAGCGCCAGCGCGGGCGTCGCGACCAGACCTCGGATCAGGCGGCGCCTTTGCGAGGCGAATGGGATCGAGCGAACGGGCATCTTTCTTGTCTCCTGGGCCGCTGGAGCGGGTTTTGTCCCGGGAGCGTAGAGGCAGAGACTTCGTTCAACCACGCGCGAACACGCAAGACTGATATGCATGGCGCCGGTCGGGACGACATCGCAGAATGCCCGGCGACTCGCGGCCCGAACGGGGCGATGCCGAAAGACAGAAAGAAACCGAATGCTGATCCTGCAGACTCCTTCCGACTTCCATGCGCACATCGGCCAGACGATCGGCACCAGCGATTGGCTGACCATCGACCAGGACCGCATCGACGCCTTCGCCAGGGCGACCGGCGACGATTTCTGGATCCACGTCGACGTCGAACGAGCCGCACGCGAAATGCCCGGCGGAAAGACCATCGCGCACGGTCTTTTGATGCTGGGACTGGTGCCGCTGCTGCAGCGGCAGATCTTCAAGGTGGAGAAACGTGGGAAGGGGTTGAACTACGGGTCCGACCGCGTGCGATACACCGCGCAGGTGCCGGTGGGGTCGCAGGTGCGGTTGAAGCAGTCGGTGCGGGCGGTGGAAAAGGTCGCGGCCGGGACGCGGGTGACGACGGATTGCGTGATCGAATTGCAGGGCAGTGAAAGGCCGGCGGTGGTGGCGGAATTCATTCTGTTGCTGCAGGACGGGTGAACTGCGGCTTTTTTCCGAGGCGGCAGCGCAGCGCAGGCTGGGGCACTTTGCGCGAAGGCGATTTCGCGATGGAAAGGACGCCATCGGGTTCGGCAGTCTGCTTCGATCCCGAAGCGGTCGTCGATCCGGCACGGCTACCTCACGTAGACCCCATCGATTTCTATCGTCGCACCCTCGATGCCTGCCGGCATTGCGAGGGTGCAAACGAGCGACAGATCGGAGCGGCCTTCCTCCAAGGTCCACAGGTCGCAGACGACCGACCATGTGGGCTCCGCAGCCGCAGCGACCCTGACGACGTCGAGTTCCCGCCATGCATGCGAGGGCGGAAGGACCAGGGTCCGTCCATAGGATCGAATGGCCTCTGCCATGCCTTCTGCCGAGAGTCGCGAGTCGCCTGTGATCTGCGCGGCGGCATCGAACTCGCCCGCAACGAGCAGTTCGACAACCCGCTTGACCAGTTCGGCAGCGGCGGAATCAAGATGTTCCATGCTTCTCCAAGGTGTTCTATTCCTGACAAGGTTGATCCATGAATTTCGAATTGCTGTTGGGCCGGAAGCTGAAAGACGACGTCATCGTCGAAGTGCTGGAGGCGCAAGGGATGGAGGTCGTCTACGACTTCGACAGGACGAATGAGAATCTTGCCGACGTGTACTGGGCCGCTGCTAAGGCTTCGGGTTTTCAATTTCGGTTCGACCAAGACCAGATGCTGGAGGTCGTGTTTCTCTACATCGCAGCTAGCGAGGGATTCAGTCCCGTTGCACGCGATGAAGTCGATGTTCCTCTGTACGAGAACCTGAAACGGGCGAAGCAGGATTTCATCCAAAAAGGCATCTCGTACACGGAGAGCGAGAGTGGAAATTGGTGGATCAAAGGCCACTTCGAAGCGGGCATCCGGCATTACGAGTTTCGGGACGGGGCGCTTTCTCTCGTCACCCTGAGCGGGAAGGCCGGCTGACTCGCGCACCACCGGCAGTGTTTCGACCCATGGTTCTCATGCGTTTCCGATCCAGGCCCGGAAGGCATCGATCGAAGCGCGATTCGATGCGAGTCGGGACAACGGCACGGACCCGCTATCGTGCCTTGGCCTCGGCGATCATCCGGGTCATGAACCGAACGCCGTCGGCGTCGTTTCGTGCCCTGAATGCGGCATCGAGTGCCCTGGTCTTCGCCCGCACCGCAGCCGTTGCGTAGACCCGATGGAGTTCCGCGACGTCCGCGACCGCCAGTTGCGCAAGGACGACCTGCCTGCGCTCCTGCCACATCCGTCGCATATCGTTGCGGCGCAATAGCGGCGGCTGACCCTCGTGGTCCGGGCCGCGCGTGCGCGCCATGATCGCCTTGATCCCTGCATCGAGTTCGACGGCGTCGATCGCCGCGAGCCGCGCGGGCCGCTCGACGATCAGCGTCTCGTAGACCCACTTCACCCGCCTGGCGGTCACGACGGTTTCGCCGGCGAGGCCGGGCGCCGCCATGGTGGAGACGATCGCGTCGATCTTCTTGCGATCCGGTCGGTTCCGGTACCGCTCGGTCCACGTGGTCCCGATCGCCTGCAGTTCCTCGAAGGAGCGGCGGTCGATGGAGGAGTCGATGTCGTCGATGCGGGCTGCGATTTCCGCCAGCCTTCCTGCAGCGGGAATCGCGCCACCGACGGCCTGCATCTTCGACCGGATGTCGGCCATCGCACGTTCGACGGAATAGACGTCCCTGGCCATCTCGATGCCACGGGCGCGCACGGCAGAGCGCGGCAGGTCTTCGGCGACTTCGAGCAAAGGACGGTCGAGTTGTGCCGCATCGGACATCCGACCATAGAAATACTGCACCCGCTCGAGGCGCAACAGCGGCTCGTCGATGGCATCGGTCGCATGGGCGCTGATCGATGCGACGGCCAGCAGCCAGCCGCAGACCGCGATCGCCGCAGGGCGTGCCGACGTCTTGACCACGACGACGGCGTGCATGAATCGATCGGTGAATCGGCGCATCGGTTGGTGGCGATCTGTCGAGTTGGTTGCAGACCCGAGTGTCGCCATGTTTCCCAATCCCCGGCAAACCCTCGTCCTGCATGATCAGCCGCGACGGTCATCCCTCGTGGCGGTCATCTCGGCGGCGCGCTCTTGCGGCTTCGCTCGTCGCGGCTTCGTTCGTCGGGAAACGGGCGGACCCACACCGTTTCACACGGAGCGATCTTGCCGATATGGCGCAAAACGACAGGGTATTCGGGATCGCCGGGGGCGAAACTTAAGCGGGCTTCGACGATCGACCCATCGTCTTCCTGCGACCGCAGGTCCAGCACGATGGTCCCTTCGGCGGTGATGGTCGCCGTGCCGATGGTTTCCGCTGGATCCCGTGGTTCGCTGAACGCTTGAGCCGATGCGAACATTGCCGCGACGAGGAGCCGCAGGACCTTCGCGCGTCTTGTCACTCGAAGTGGTGCTGCCATTGCGTTGTCGGTTGGAGGGCGAGCATGGGCTGCATCGAGCCCGGGGCGGCGGGCGACGGTCCTCACGTTTCGGACGCCCGATGCTGAGCAACTTCGCGATACCGCGATTCCGCGAAGATGGTCGAAAGCTGGTCCAGGAGATGCAGGTCTGCCGCCCACGACGGTGTGTCCGGAGGGCCTGGCACATCGTCGATGCCATCGCGGTGAAAAAAGCCGCGAAGGCTTGCCGCGGCGGCGGACTGATCTTCCCAGGAGTACGAGCCTTTCAGTACGACTGCCACAGCGGAGATTCTTTCCGCGACCGTAGGCAACGAAAAATTCGATCGGCGCGCAGCCGAAGCAACCCGTTCGCAAGCATCGGCCAACCTCTGGCGATCGGCGTCGAAGCTTGCAAAGACGTCTTTCATCGGTGACAGACGTTGATC
>JAKONL010000405.1 GCA_022701965.1 Burkholderiaceae bacterium
GGCTACACCGTCGACGGTTCCGGCACGCTGGCCGGCTCACCGAGCGCGGTCACGACGCTCTATGGCGCGGCGGGCACGGACATGAGGAACTACACGGTCGTCATGTCCGGGGGTGCGTATGCGAAAACCGGCGACGGAACCATCCGGCTGGATACGAACAACACCTTCAGCGGACCCGTGTCGATCACGGGCGGAACGCTGGTGATCGGCCATGCCAATGCGATGGGTGTGACGGGCAGCACTGCCACCGTGGAAAGCGGCGCAGCGCTGACGATCTACAACGGCATCACCCTCGGCCGCAGTGTGACGCTCAACGGTGGAACGTTCATTGGATCCTCCGCATTCACGACCCTCATGAATGGCGCCATCTCGCTGACCGACAGCAGCAAGGTCAGTTGTGCCGCGGCCGGAAACTGCACCATCGCGGCTCCTGCCAGCATCGATCTCGGCGCTACCGGAAACCAGCTGACCCTCGAAGTCACCGGCACCGGGGTGTTGAGCATCAATCGCGTGATCCGCGGTACCGGACCCGTGGTCAAGACGGGAACAGGTCGAGCGGTGCTGGGCGCTTCCAACACCTACATCGGAGCCACGACGGCGAGCGTCGGGACGCTGACCCTGGGCGTAAGCAACGCGATACCGTCCACCAGCGCCACGACGATCGCCGATGGTGCGACGCTCAACCTCAACAATCTGGCTCAGACCTTGTCCAACGGCCTGACGGCCACTGGCACGCTGGCGTTGGGAACGGGCGGAAGCTTGACGCTGTCGGGCGGCAGCAGCACGCTCGCGGGCGCCAACCTGACCGGCAGCGGCACCATCACCGTAGGCAGCGGCGCCGTGCTCACCCTGACCAGCGCGCTGGTCAACAGCGGCGTCAACATCGTGCTGGCAGGCGGCACGCTCAACCTGGGCGCGCTCACCCACAGCATCGGCACGCTGAGCCTGACGGCCAACAGCACGCTGGACTTCAGCAGTGCCGGCAACGCCGGGATCACGGCCGCCACGCTGGCGCTGGGCACCCGTGCGCTGAACGTCACCAACTGGACGCGCGGCGGCGACCGGTTCTACGCCACGGCGTTCACAGGCGCCAGCGCGAACGTCATCGGCAGCGCGCCGATGAACCAGATCACGTTGTCCGGTCCCGTGTCGTACACGCCGGCGATGACCGTCTGGCAGTCCGACAGGGAAATCAACGTGCTGCTCGACCCCGTCCTGCGGATCGCCAAGACCTCGACGGGCGGCGTCGGTACGTTCGAGTTCACGATGGCCGGCCTGTCCGCCAACCGGGACGCCATCACCACCACGACGGCGGGCGTGGCGGCGCCGGGTATCGCCAACCTGACGGGCACGGCCGGCACGCCGGTGACGATCACCGAATCCAGCGTGCCCGCCGGCTGGCCCGCCTCGCCGTCGTCGGCGAGTTGCGTGGATGCCAACGGCGCGAGCAACGGCAACGGCAGCAGCAGCTTCGGCGTGCTCGCGGACCGGGTGCTGACCGTGCCTGCCGCGAGGATGGTCGCCGGCGCGAACATCACCTGCACCTTCGTCAACAGCCTGCGCGGCTTCGGCGGCGTCGTCTTCAACGACGGCGGTGCGCCCTCCGGCGGCGCGAACACCGGCGTGCCCAACGACGGCCTGAGGAACGGCGCGGAGGCCGGCCTGCCCGGCATCGCCGTCACGCTGACCGACTGCGGGACGGTCGTGCATTCGAGCACCGTCACCGACGGCGGCGGTGCCTGGAACCTCGACGTGCCGGGCTCGGTGGCGGCCGGCAGCACCGTGTGCGTGGCCGCCGCGGTGCCGGCGAAGAGCCTGGCCACGGGCGCCAACGCGGGAGGCACCGTGGTACCCGACGGCACCACCGCCACCGCGGGCGGCGTGGCCTACACCTACAGCCGGCCGCTCCACCGCTTCAGCTTCGCGGCTCCGGCCGGCGGCACGGCCACGATGAACTTCGGCGAAGTGCCGCAGAGCAGCTTCGGCGCCGCCGGCGTACGGCAAAGCGCAGCCAACACGCCGGTGGTCTATGCCCACAATTTCGTGGCCGGCACCGGCGGTACCCTGGTGCTGAGCATCGCCGGCGAGGCGACGAACCCGGCCAGTCCGGGTTCGCCATGGAGCGGACTCGTCTACGCGGACACCGGCTGCACCGGCGCACTCCAGCCCGGCGCCGCGCAGCTCTACCCGGGCAGCGCCACGACCGCGGTCGTGCAGGGCCAGACGGTGTGCCTGATCGTCAGGGAGCAGGTGCCGGCCAATGCCGACAGCGGCACGATCAACCAGACCACGGTCAAGGCCCTGCTGACGTTCGCGGCAGCGACTCCCGCGCTGAGCGCGACCTACACCCTGGTCGACAGCACGACGGTGGGCGGCGGCGCGCTGACGCTGGCCAAGGAGGTGCGCAACCTGACGACGAACGGCGCATGGAGCGCCAACAACCAGGCCCGATCGGGGCAGGTGCTCGAATACCGCGTCACCTACACCAACGTCACGGCGACCCCCGTGACGAAGGTCGTGGTCGACGACACCGTGCCGGCCTACACCAGCTTCCAGTCCGCAAGCGCGGGAACGATACCTGCCGCGCTGGGCAACTGCACGATGAACACGCCGCAGAACCCGGTGCCGGCCGCGGCGGTGGGCTGCTCCGCGACGCAGCCCGCCGGCGGCACGGGTCCGCTGAAATGGACGTTCGACGGCAGCCTCAATCCCGGCGCCACCGGCGAGCTGCGATTCCAGGTGCGCGTGGACTGATCGTTGCATCCTGTCGTGCTCGATCTAGGGATTTCACTAGCCGATCGATGCATAAAAGTATCGGTCGGCATGTTTTGTGTACCGGTGTCGGCGGCGCCGATCTCCAGAATCCGCTTCGACGGCCGCACGCATGCACGGCTGCGGACACCACAGGAGACATCTTCATGAAGCGCTTCCACGCAATCCTCAAGGCGCGCATGGTGCTCGCCGTCGCCGGCACGGGGCTCGCCCATGCCGCCACCGAGCTGGTCATCGCCACCGTCAACAACGGCCACATGATCGAGATGCAGAAGCTCACGCCGTTCTTCGAGAAGGCCTACCCCGACATCAAGCTCAAGTGGGTGACGCGCGAAGAAGGCACGCTGCGCCAGCGCGTGACCACCGACATCGCCACCAAGGGCGGCCAGTTCGACGTCATGACCATCGGCCTGTACGAAGCGCCGATCTGGTCGAAGAAGGGTTGGCTCACGCCGATCGCGACCGACGCCGCCTACGACGCCGACGACCTGCTGCCGGCCATCCGCTCGGGCCTGTCGTACGAAGGCAAGCTCTACGCGTCGCCGTTCTACGGCGAGAGCTCGATGCTGATGTACCGCAAGGACCTGGCCGACAAGGCCGGCTTCAAGATGCCCGCGCAGCCGACCTGGACGCAGGTCAGGGACCTGGCCGCCAAGATGCACGACCCCAAGGCCGGCGTCTACGGCATGTGCCTGCGCGGCAAGCCGGGCTGGGGCGACAACATGGCCTTCCTGACGACGCTGGTCAACACCAACGGCGGCCAGTGGTTCGACATGCAGTGGAAGCCGCAGATCGACACCCAGCCGTGGAAGGACGCGATCGGCTTCTACGTCGACCTGATGAAGAACTACGGCCCGCCCGGTGCGTCGGCCAACAGCTTCAACGAGAACCTCGCGCTCTTCAACGAAGGCAAGTGCGGCATGTGGGTGGACGCGACCATCGCCGCGTCGTTCATCAGCGACCCGAAGCAGTCGAAGGTCGCCGACAAGGTGGCGTTCGCGCAGGCCCCGGTCGCCGTCACGCCCAAGGGCGCGAACTGGCTCTGGACCTGGAACCTCGCGATCCCGGCCAGCTCGACCAAGGCCACCGCGGCGCAGACCTTCGTGAAATGGGCGACGTCCAAGGACTACATCCAGCTGGTCGCCAAGGAGAAGGGCTGGGCATCGGTGCCGACCGGCACGCGCAAGTCGACCTACGCGAACCCCGAGTTCCAGAAGGTCGCGAAGTTCGCCGAGGAGGAGAAGAAGGCGATCGACAGCGCCAACCTCACCGACAGCACGCTGCCCAAGTCGCCCTACGTCGGCGTGCAGTACGCGGCGATTCCCGAATTCCAGGCGATCGGCGTGGCCGTGGGCCAGCAGATGAGCGCGGCGCTGTCGGGCAAGGTGACGGTGGACCAGGCGCTGAAGACGTCGCAGACGGCGGCCGAGCGCGAGATGAAAAAAGCCGGGTACTACAAGTAGACCCCCAGGCTGCGCGCACTTCGTGTCGCTGCGCCTGCCCCCTTGCAGGGGGCACTGCCTGCGGGCCGGCGAAGTCGGTTCCGCGGCAGTTCTGGAATCTCGTTCGATCCGCCTGGGAGTTCCTCCATGAACCGACTGCTGCCGCGCGCCCTCATGGCGCCCGCCGTGCTCACGCTCCTCCTGTGGATGATCGTGCCGCTGGCGATGACGCTCTACTTCTCGTTCGTCAGCTACAACCTGATGCAGCCGGGCGACCATCCGTTCGCGGGGCTGGAGAACTTCCACTACTTCGTGACCGATCCGGACTTCTGGCCGGCGGTGTGGAACACGCTGCTGCTGATCGGCAGCGTGATCGTCATCACGGTGGTGTTCGGCGTGCTGCTCGCGCTGCTGGTGAACGAGCCGTTCCCCGGGCGCGGCATCGTGCGGGTGCTGCTGATCTCGCCGTTCTTCGTCATGCCGGCGGTCAACGCGCTGCTGTGGAAGCACATGATGATGAACCCGATCTACGGCGTGCTCGCAGACCTCTGGCGATCGGTCGGGCTGCAGCCGGTCGACTGGCTCACCGACGTGCCGCTGCTGTCGGTGATCATCATGGTGGCCTGGCAGTGGCTGCCGTTCGCCTGCCTGATCTTCATCACCTCGCTGCAGTCGCTCGATCGCGAGCAGATGGAGGCCGCGCGCATGGACGGCGCGACCGGGCCGCAGCGCTTCTTCTACCTGACCATCCCGCACCTGGGCCGGCCGATGGCGGTGGTGATCATGATCGAAATGATCTTCCTGCTGAGCGTGTTCGCCGAGATCGCCATCACCACCAACGGCGGGCCGGGCAACGAGAGCACCAACCTCACCTACATGATCTTCAAGCAGTCGCTGATGAACTTCGACGTCGGCGTGGCTTCGGCCGGGGCGCTGTTCGCAGTGGTGATGGCCAACATCGTGGCCGCGTTCCTCATCCGCATCGTCGGCAAGAACCTTGATTGAGGACGACCGCCATGCAACCCAGTCTTCTCCTCCACACGCTGCGCACGCTCGCGGCCTGGGCCGTCGCGCTGCTGCTGTTCTTCCCGCTCGGCTGGCTGTTCCTCACCGCGTTCAAGACCGAGCTGCAGGCCATCGCCGTACCGCCGCTTTTCGTCTTCACGCCGACGATGGACAACTTCGGCGAGGTGCAGCAGCGCAGCGACTACCTGCTCTACGCGCGCAATTCGCTCATCACCAGCGTCGGCTCGACCGTCCTCGGCCTGCTGATCGCGGCGCCGGCCGCGTACTCGATGGCCTTCTTCCGCACCCAGAAGACGCGCGACATCCTGATGTGGATGCTGTCGACCAAGATGATGCCGGCCGTGGGCGCGCTGGTGCCGATCTACGTGCTGGCGCAGACCGCCGGCCTGCTGGATTCGCTCACGGCGCTGACCGTCGTCTTCACGCTGTCGAACCTGCCGATCATGGTGTGGATGCTCTACAGCAGCTACAAGGACATACCCAACGAGATCCTCGAGGCCGCGCGCATGGACGGCGCGAGCCTCTGGACCGAGTTCCGCCACGTGGTGATGCCGCTGTCGGTCGGCGGGCTCGCGTCATGCGGCCTGCTGTGCCTGGTGCTGAGCTGGAACGAGGCCTTCTGGTCGCTCAACCTGGTCTCGGCCAAGGCCGGCACGCTGGCCACGCTGATCTCGCAGTACTCGAGCCCCGAGGGCCTGTTCTGGGCCAAGCTGTCGGCCGCCTCGCTGATGGCCATCGCGCCGATCGTGATCTTCGGCTGGTTCTCGCAGAAGCAGCTGGTGCAGGGCCTGACCTTCGGCGCCGTCAAGTAATCAAGGAGAGACAGCTCATGGCCTACCTCGAACTCAAGAACATCCAGAAGCGCTTCGGCGACGCGCACATCATCAAGGGCGTCGACCTGCAGATCCGCAAGGGCGAGTTCATCGTCTTCGTCGGACCTTCGGGCTGCGGCAAGTCGACCTTGCTGCGCCTCATCGCCGGGCTGGAGCCGGTGACCAGCGGACAGCTGATGCTCGACGGCAAGGACATTACCAACCTCGCCTCGGGCAAGCGCGACCTGGCGATGGTGTTCCAGAGCTATGCGCTCTATCCGCACATGAGCGTGGCCGACAACATGTCGTTCGCGCTCAAGCTCGCCGGCGTTCCGAAGCCGGAGATCAGGAAGAAGGTCGAGCACGCGGCGCGCCAGCTCAACCTTACCGCCTACCTCGACCGCACGCCCAAGGAACTCTCGGGCGGCCAGCGCCAGCGCGTGGCCATCGGCCGGGCGATCGTGCGGGCGCCGAAGGTGTTCCTGTTCGACGAGCCGCTGTCGAACCTGGACGCGGCGCTGCGCGGCAACACCCGCGTGGAGATCCACAAGCTGCACGTCGCGCTCGGGGCCACCAGCATCTACGTGACCCACGACCAGGTCGAAGCCATGACGCTGGCCGACCGCGTGGTGGTGCTCAAGGACGGCGTGATCGAGCAGGTCGGCACGCCCATGGAGCTCTACGACCATCCGAAGAACCAGTTCGTCGCGCGCTTCATCGGCATGCCGTCGATGAACATGGTGCCCGCCGGTGCGATCCCGACGTTCTCGCAGCAGACCGGCGGCCGGCTGCCGACCGACGGCTTCCTCGGCGTGCGTCCCGAGGGCCTGCACGTGCATCCGGGCCACGGCGCGGGCGTGCCGGGCCGGGTCGACCTGATCGAGGCGCTGGGTTCGGACACGCTGATCCACGTCGACGTCGGCGGCGTGCCGCTGATCGCGCGGCAGAACGAGCGCACGCCGCTGCGCATCGGCGACGACGTCGGCGTCGAGCTCGATCCTTCCGTCCTTCATCTCTTCGACCGCGAGGGTCAATCCGTGGCCGCGACCGCATGACGAACATCATCCTTCACCTCGGGCTCGGCTCGTTCCACCGCGCGCACCAGGCCGTCTACCTGCAGGACCTGCACGACGCGGGCGACACCGGCTGGTCGATCACCGGCGCCAACCTGCGGCCCGACATGGCCGAGGTGCTCGCCGCGCTGCAGGCGCAGGGCGGCGTCTACACGCTGGAAACCGTGACGCCCGAGGCTGTCTATAACTATCGCCGCATCGAATCGATCCGCGAGGTGCTGCCGTTCGAGCCGACGCTGGCGGCGGTGGTCGAACGCGGCGCCGATCCGCGCACGCGCATCGTGTCGTTCACCGTGACCGAGGCCGGCTACTACCTGGACGCGGACGACCGGCTCGACCTGTCCGTCGCCGACCTGGCCGCCGATGTCGAGGCCGCGCGTCACGGCAAGCCCGGGCTCACCATCTACGGCGCGGTCTGCGCGATCCTGCGCGCTCGCAAGGCGGCCGGCGCCGGTCCGCTCACGCTGCTGAACTGCGACAACCTGCGCCACAACGGCGAGCGCTTCCGCAAGGGCCTGCTCGAATTCATCGGGCTCGCCGGCGACACGGCGCTGCGCGGATGGGTCGAGGCCCACACCACCTGCCCGAACGCGATGGTCGACCGCATCACGCCGCGCCCGCCGCCCGAGCTGCGCGCGCGCGTGATGGCGGCCACCGGGTTCGACGACGCGGCCGCCATCACCGGCGAAAGCTTCATCCAGTGGGTGATCGAGGACGACTTCATCGCCGGCCGGCCCGAATGGGAACGCGTCGGCGTGCAACTGGTGGATTCGGTGCAGCCCTACGAGGAAGCCAAGATCAGGCTGCTGAACGCGACCCACAGCTGCATCGCCTGGGCCGGTACGCTGGTCGGGCTGCAGTTCATCCACGAAGGCACGCACACGCCGGCGATCCGGCAGATGGCCTTCGACTACGTGACCGACGACGTGATCCCGGTGCTGAGCGAACCCGGCGCGCCGAGCCCGGTCGACCTGCCGGCCTATCGCGACGTGGTGCTCGCGCGCTTCGGCAACGCGGCCATCCGCGACACCAACCAGCGCGTGGCGATGGACGGCTTCTCGAAGATCCCCGGCTTCATCGCTCCGACCGTGCGCGAGCGCCTGGCGCGCGGCGAAGGCATCGACAGCGTGGCGATGCTGCCGGCGCTGTTCCTGGCCTTCCTGCAGCGCTGGCACCGCGGCGCGCTGCCGTACACCTACCAGGACCAGGGCATGGACCCGGCGGTCGCGCATGCGATCTGCGACGCGGCGGACCCGGTCGCGGCGTTCTGCGCCGACCCGACGCTCTGGGGCGCGCTCGCGGGCGACGCGCGCCTGGTCGACGCAGTCCGGCGCGCCACTGCGCGGGTCGACGAATTCATTGCAAGAGGCTGATCCGAAATGACGAACCAACTCCACACACCGACCGATTCCACCGCCGCGCGCGGCCGGCTCGCAGGGCGCCACGTGCTGGTCACGGGTGCCGGCGGCGGCATCGGCCTGGCGATCGCGCAGGCCTGTCTCGCCCAGGGCGCGAACTGCAGCGTGGTCGACCGCGCCGCGGAGGCCAGCGCCGCCGTGCGCGAACTGGTGCGGCAGCATCCCGACACACTCGCCTACGTCGCCGCCGACGTCACCGACCGCACCGCCATCGACCGCATGCTGGCCTCGGCCACCGCGCGCTTCGGCGCGCTGCACGCGCTGGTCAACAACGCCGCGCTGTTCGACATGGCGCCGCTGCTGGAGAGCGACGAGGCCTCGTTCGACCGCCTGTTCGCGGTCAACGTGAAGGGCATGTTCTTCACGATGCAGGCCGTGCTCAAGCACATGGTCGAAGCGGGCACGCAAGGCGCGTCGGTGGTCAACCTGGCCTCGCAGGCCGGGCGCCGCGGCGAGGCGCTGGTGTCGCACTACTGCGCGACCAAGGCGGCGGTGATCAGCTACACGCAGAGCGCCGCGCTCGCGATGGCGCCGCACGGCATCCGCGTCAACGGCGTCGCGCCGGGCGTGGTCGACACGCCGATGTGGGCCGAGGTCGACGCGCTGTTCGCGCGCTACGAGAACCTCCCGATCGGCGAGAAGAAGCGCCAGGTCGGCGTGGCCGTGCCGCTCGGGCGCATGGGCGTGCCCGACGAGATCGCCGATGCGGTCGTGTTCCTGGTCGGCGACGAGGCCCGCTACATCACGGCGCAGACGCTGAACGTGGACGGTGGTAGCGTCATGAGCTGATCTCCAGCCGCAAGCCCGAGCCGATGCCGACCGTCAGAACCCGCCAGACACCGCGCCAGCGCCATCCCGAGCTGGAGCGCGATTTCGCGCGCTCGCCCGAGCTCGGCTACGAGGACCCGAACGAGTCCGGCGTCGTGCGCTGCCTGTCGCACGGCTATCCGACGCCGCTCGCGCGCTGGCACTTCCACGACGAGTACGAGCTCCACCTGATGACGGCCACCTCCGGCAAGGCCTTCATCGGCGACTGGATCGGGCCGTTCCAGCCCGGTCACCTGGTGCTGTGCGGCCCGCGCCTGCCGCACAACTGGATCTCCTTCGACGTGCCCGAAGGCGGCGTCGCCGAGCGCGACCGCGTGATCCAGTTCCGCTACGGCCCGATCGAGCGCGCGGCCGAGGAAATCCCGGAGCTGCGCGAGGTGCGGCAACTGCTGGAGCGGGCACGTCACGGCATCGAGTTCTTCGGTTTCTCGGAACGCGCGAACGCGCACTGGGAAGCCGTGAAGGCCGTGCGCGGGTTGCGCCGCTTCGGCCTGTTCTGCGAATTCCTCGCCGACCTCGCGCAGTGCACCGACTACCGGCTGCTCTCGACGGTGCAGATCCAGGGCGCCGAGGCGGATGCCCAGGTCGACCAGATCAACGGCATCGTCAACCGCATCACCGCCAGCGTGTCCGAGCCGATCAGCATGGCCGACGTCGCCGCCGAACTCGGCATGAGCGAGAGCCGATTCAGCCGTTTCTTCCGCCGCTCGACCGGCAACAGCTTCACCGATTTCGTCAACCGCGTGCGCATCAACAGCGCCTGCCACCTGCTGATGCACACGGACCATCTGGTGACCGACATCTGCTACCAGGTCGGCTTCAACAACGTGGCCAACTTCAACCGGCGCTTCCTGTAGGTCAAGGGCATGACGCCGACCGAATTCCGCAAGCAGGCCGACAGCCGCTTCGGCGGCAGCTCCTAGAACCCCGGCCATCTCATCGGTCGTCTCATCCATGTATCTCGGACTCGATCTCGGCACCTCCGAACTCAAGGCGCTGCTGCTCGCCGACGACCACCGCGTCGTCGGGGTGGCGCGCGCGCCGCTCACCGTCAGCCGGCCGCGACCGCTGTGGTCGGAACAGTCTCCCTCGCAGTGGTGGGACGCGCTGGAGACCGTGATGCGGGCGCTGCGTGCCGACCATGCCGAGGCGTTCGCGGCGGTCCGGGCGATCGGGCTTTCCGGGCAGATGCACGGCGCGGTGCTGCTCGACGACGAAGGCGAGGTGTTGCGCCCGGCCATCCTCTGGAACGACGGGCGCAGCGCCGCGCAGTGCGTGCAGCTCACCGCCGCCGTGCCGCGCCTGGGCGAGCTCGCCGGCAACCTGGCGATGCCCGGCTTCACCGCGCCCAAGCTGCTGTGGGTGCGCGAGCACGAGCCCGAACTCTTCGCGCGCATCCGCCGCGTGCTGCTGCCCAAGGACTGGCTGCGCTGGCGCCTGAGCGGCGAACTGGTCGGCGAGATGTCCGATGCCGCCGGCACGCTGTGGCTGGACGTCGGCGCGCGCGACTGGTCGGACGAACTGCTCGCCGCGACCGGTCTCGCACGGGAGCACATGCCAAGGCTGGTCGAAGGCAGCGAGGTCTCCGCGGCGCTCGCGCCGGAACTGGCGGCCCGATGGGGGATGGGCGCCGATGTCGTCATCGCGGGAGGGGCCGGCGACAACGCGTCCAGCGCGGTCGGGATGGGCGTCGTCGCGGCGGGGCAGGGCTTCGTGTCGCTCGGCACCTCGGGCGTGATCTTCGTCGTGACAGAGCGCTTCGCGCCGAACCCGGCGCAGGCCGTCCACGCGTTCTGCCATGCGCTGCCCGGGCTCTGGCACCAGATGTCGGTGATGCTGTCGGCAGCCAGCGCGGTGAGCTGGGCGGCACGCAGCTTCGGCTTCGCGGACGAGGCGGCGCTGCTGGCAGCCGCGGCCGGCCTCGACGCTGCAGCGCGACGCACGGCGCCGCTTTTCCTGCCCTACCTCTCCGGCGAGCGTTCGCCGCACAACGATGCCCAGGCGCAGGGCGCGTTGTTCGGCCTCACGCATGCGCACGGCCCGGCCGACATCGCCTATGCCGTGGTCGAGGGGGTGAGCTTCGGCCTGCGCGACGGGCTCGACACGCTGGAGCGTCCGGAGGGCGATCTCGCGCTGGTCGGCGGCGGCGCGCGCAGCGCCTGGTGGGCGCAGTTGCTGGCCGACATCCTGGAAGTACCGCTCGTGCTGGGCGAGGGCGGGGAGGCCGGCGGCGCGCTCGGCGCCGCGCGGCTGGCCTGGCTCGCCGATGGCGGCGCGGTCGATCTCGTCTGCCGCGTGCCGGCGTTGCGGCGACGCTTCGTGCCCGATGCATCGCAGGCCGCGTCGCATCGGTCACGGCACTTGCGCTTCAAGGCGCTCTACCGCGCGATCAGGCCCTGTTTCGAAAGCGGCTGAATTGCCGGTCCGCCCGACGTCGTGCGCGCGACCGGTCGATCGATCGATCAGGCGCCGGCGCTCGCGGCGCCCACCAGGGCCGGCTGCACGCGGTACGCATCCGGGAACACGCGTTTGAGGTTGTCGACCTTCGGCAGGTCGTTGATCACGATGTAGGGGTGGCTCGGATTGCGCGTCAGAAAATCCTGGTGGTAGGCCTCGGCCGGGTAGAAGGTCTTGCCCGGCTCGACGGTCGTGGCGATCGCCTTGCCGAAGACCTTCGTCCTGTCGAGTTGCGCGATGTAGCTCTTCGCGACGCGCGCCTGGTCGGCATCGACCGGGAACACGGTCGAGCGGTATTGCGTGCCGGTGTCCGGCCCCTGGCGGTTCAGCTCGGTCGGGTTATGCGCGACCGAGAAGTAGATCTGCAGAAGCTTGCCGTAGCTGACCACCTTCGGGTCGTAGCTGATGCGCACCGCCTCGGCATGTCCCGTGTCGCCGGAGCCGACGGCGTCGTACTTCGCGGTCGACGCGGCGCCGCCCGCATAGCCCGAGACGGCGTTCGTCACGCCCTTCACGTGCTGGAACACGCCCTGCACGCCCCAGAAACAGCCGCCTGCGAACACGGCCGTCTGCATGCCGGGGGCCGAAGCCGCCGCGATATCGGCCGCAGGCGCGGGAATGACGACCGCGGCTTCCGCCGCGAACGAAGGCATCGCATGCCAGATCGCCGCGCCGGCGACCAGGGCGCACAGCGCGAGCATCGGGCGGCGCGCCATCGTGGTGAAGCGCGCTGCCGTGGCGGTATTGGAAGTCGAAGGCTTGTTGTTCATGCGGGTCTCGTTGATCTGGATGTGCCGCATTGTTGAGGTTTTAACGAGGCCCAATCAGGTCCAGGGTCATGAAGACGCTGTTCGGATCCTCGACGTAGTTGTCGAACGGCCCGCTCCGCACGAAGCCGACGCTTTCGTAGAGCCGATGCGCCGGCACGAATGCGTCGACCGAACCGGTCTCCAGACTCAGGCGCTCGTATCCGCGCGAGCGCGCGACGTCCAGGATGTGCATCAGGATCGCACGGCCGGCGCCGGTCCGACGATGTGCCTGCGGCGTCCGCATCGACTTGATTTCGCCGTGCCTCGGATCGAGTTGCGAGAGCGCGCCGCAACCCAGCAACCTGTCGTCGTCCCAGGCCGACCAGAACGTGATGCCGGGCGCCCGCAGCTTCTGCAGGTCGAGCGCATGCACGCTTTCCGGCGGCCCCAGCGCATGCATGCTGCGCAGATGCTCCTCGAGCAAGGCATGGACGGCGGGACGACGCAGGTCGTCGATCTCGATCTTCATCGTGGTGTGCTCCTCGGGATTGGAAACAGTAGCACCACCACCCGAACACCCATGAAAAAAGCCCTGCAGCTCGCGCTGCAGGGCTTTTTCAACTGATAACCGGCTCACCCACTGTATCCCCTCCGTTCGCGAGACACCGCGGACCTGGCTCTGCCAGTCCGCCGGTGTCGCCCCCGGTAGGGGGTAGGCGCTGCGACACGAAGTGCGCAAGCCTGGGGGCGAGCAACAGTTACATCCCCATGCCGCCCATGCCGCCCATGCCACCCATGTCGGGCATGCCGCCGCCGGCGCCGGCTTCTTCCTTCGGAGCCTCGGCGATCATCGCCTCGGTCGTCAGCAGCAGCGAGGACACCGAAGCCGCGTTCTGCAGTGCAGTGCGCGTGACCTTGGTCGGGTCCAAGATGCCCAGTTCGAGCATGTCGCCGTAGCTGTCGTTCGCGGCGTTGAAGCCGAAGTTGCCCTTGCCGGCCAGCACCGCGTTCACCACCACCGAGGCTTCGCCACCGGCGTTGTTCACGATCTCGCGCAGGGGTGCCTCGACGGCCTTGAGCACCAGCTTGATGCCGGCGTCCTGGTCGGCGTTGTCGCCCTTGATGGTGTCGCCCACGGCCTGCTTGGCACGCAGGAGCGCCACGCCGCCGCCGGCAACCACGCCTTCTTCCACTGCAGCGCGGGTGGCGTGCAGGGCGTCTTCGACGCGGGCCTTCTTTTCCTTCATCTCGACTTCGGTGGCAGCGCCGACCTTGATCACCGCGACGCCGCCGGCCAGCTTGGCCACGCGTTCCTGCAGCTTCTCGCGGTCGTAGTCGCTCGAGGCTTCCTCGATCTGCACGCGCACCTGCTTGACGCGGGCTTCGATGTCACCGGCAGCGCCGGCGCCGTCGATGATGATCGTGTTTTCCTTGCCCACTTCGATGCGCTGTGCCTGGCCCAGGTCGGCCAGCGTGACCTTCTCGAGCGTCAGGCCGACTTCCTCGGCGATGACCTTGCCGCCGGTCAGGATGGCGATGTCTTCGAGCATGGCCTTGCGGCGATCGCCGAAGCCCGGTGCCTTGACGGCGACGACCTTCAGGATGCCGCGGATCGTGTTCACGACCAGGGTCGCCAGGGCTTCGCCTTCGACTTCCTCGGCGATGATCAGGAGCGGACGGCCCGACTTCGCGACCTGTTCCA
>JAKONL010000417.1 GCA_022701965.1 Burkholderiaceae bacterium
GATCTGGCCCATCGCCTTCTTGGCGGCCTCCTTCGGAGGCAGCCCCTCGCTCGCCATGATGCGCTCGACATTCTCGACCACGACGATGGCGTCGTCGACCAGGATGCCGATGGCCAGAACCATGGCGAACATGGTGAGGACGTTGATCGAGAAGCCCGCCGCCAACATGACGGCCAGCGTGCCGGCCAGCGCGATCGGCACGACGAGCGTCGGGATGACGGTGTAGCGGATGTTCTGGAGGAAGACGAACATCACGACGAAGACCAGAGCCACCGCCTCCAGCAGCGTGTGGATGACCTTCTCGATCGAGGCCGAGACGAAGGGCGTCGTGTCGTAGGGAATCTGGTAGCTCACCCCTTGCGGGAAGAGCGGGGCGAGGCGCTCCATGACCTGGCGAACGCCCGTCGCCGCATCCAGCGCGTTGCCGGTCGGCGAGAGCTGGATGCCGATCGCCGCGCTCGGGCGACCGTTCAGGAACGTGTTGAAATTGTAGCTCTCGGCATCGACCTCGACCCGCGCCACGTCGGACAGGCGCACGAGCGAGCCGTCGGCATTGGCGCGCAGCACGATGGCGCCGAACTCTTCCGGCGTCTGGAGCTGGCCCTTGACCAGGATGGTCGCCTGGGTCTGCTGGCTCACCGGGTTGGGATTGGCGCCGATCGAGCCGGCCGCGACCTGGGCGTTCTGCTGCTGGATGGCGGTGGTGACGTCGGAGACCGCGAGATTAAGGCCGACCAGCCGGTCCGGGTCGATCCAGACGCGCATGGCGCGCTCGGAGGCGAAGAGCTGCGCCCGGCCGACGCCCGGGACGCGGCGGATCTCGTTGATGACGTTGCGGGTGATGTAGTCGCCGAGGCCCACGGCATCGAGCGTCGACTTCTCGTCGCCGACCAGCGCCACGACCATGAGGAAGCTCGAACCGGCCTCCTCGACGAGAACGCCCTGCTGCGTCACCTGCTGGGGCAGCGAGGATTCGACGCGGCGCAGCCGGTTCTGCGTGTCCACCACGGCTTGGGCGATCTCGGTGCCGGCGCTGAAGGTCACGGTGATCTGCACCGAGCCGGTCGCGTCGCTCGTGCTCTCGAAATAGAGAAGGCCCTGAATGCCGTTCAGCTCCTCCTCGATCGGCCGCGTGACCTGCTGGTACAGGTCCTCCGGCGAAGCGCCGGGGAAGGCGGTCGAGATGGTGAGCTGCGGCGGCGCGACATTGGGATATTGCGCGATCGGCAGCGAAGGCAGCGAAATAACGCCGGCGAGCACGATGAAGATCGCGATCACCCAGGCGAAGATCGGGCGATCGATGAAGAACTGAGGCATGTCGATCGGTCCTTAGCGCGCGCTGGTGGATGCGTCGGCCGCAGGCGTCGTCGCCCGCTGGCCGCCGGCATCCTGCGGGGCCGGATTGGTGGTGCCGGCGGCCGCCGCGTCCGAGCCGGGCGCGGGGGTCGCACGCTGCGCCTGCGGCGCGGCCTGCGAGCCGGTCGCAGCCGGGGCCGTGGCCGTGGCCGGGGTCTGCGTGCCGGCGCCGACGGCGCCGGGATTGTCGCCGTCCTTGGACAGGCCCTCGGCCGCGGCGCCCACCGGCGCCCAGGGCGTCGGCGCGACCGGCGCACCGGGGCCGATCTTCTGGAACCCGTCGGCGATGACCTTGTCGCCCGCCGCCAGTCCCTGCGAAATCACCGAACGGTTGCCGATGACGCGCACCACGGTGACGCTGCGCTGCTCGACCGTGTTGTTGGCGTTCACGAGATAGAGGAAGGCTTGGCCCGACGTGTCGCGCTGCACCGCCTGGTTCGGCACGGCGAGCGCCTTGGAGTCGATGCCCTGGTCGACGGCCACGCGGACATAGAGGCCGGGCAGGAGCGTGTCGTTCGGATTGGGGAACTCGGCGCGGAGCGTCACCTGGCCGCTCGTCTGCTCCACCGTGGCTTCCGAGAAGAGAAGGCGGCCGGGATGGGGATATTCGCTGCCGTCGTCGAGCTTGAGGCGCACCTGCGCGACATTTTCCTCCAGCTGCGTCAGCTGGCCGGTGCGCAGCGCGTCGCGCAGGCGCAGGAGCTGCGAGACCGGCTGCTGGATGTCGGCATAGACGGGGTCGAGCTGCTGGATCGTCGCCAGCGCTTCGGTGCCGGTGGTCGTCACCAGCGCGCCCTCGGTGATCAGCGCGCGGCCGATGCGGCCCGAGATCGGGGCGCGCACCGTGGCATAGTCGAGATTGATCTGCGCGGCGCGCAGCTGCGCCTTGGCGGAGGCCAGGTCGGCTTCCGCCTGGCGCTGCGTGGCGATGGCGGTCTCGAGATTGGCGGTGCCCACCGTGTTGCGGGCGACGAGAGCCTGGGTGCGCTCGGCATCCTGGCGCGCCTGGACCAGAACCGCGTCGGCCTTGGCGACGCCGGCCTCAGCCGATTCCACCGCGACCTGGAAGGTGGCGGGGTCGATCTGGAACAGCGGATCGCCCTCGCTGACGTCCGAGCCCTGCTCGAACACGCGCTGGACGATGATGCCGCCGACGCGCGGGCGCACCTCGGCGATGCGGGTCGGCGCGATGCGACCGGGCAGCTCGGAGGTGACGGGAATGGGCTCGGGCTGCACTTCGACGACGCCGACCGGCGAGGGCGGCGGCGCGCCACCGGCGCCGGGCGCGGCCGCGCCTTTCGATTCGCCCTGGCACCCCGACAGAGCCAGAAGCCCGACCGCCGTCGCCGCGAACAGGATGGATGCAGAAACTCTCATGGGACCGCCTTGCTTGCCGCCATCGCTTCCCGGCGGCCGAGACTCATATTGCCGTGCAACATACATGCATGTATGAAACTAAACAAGTCATATGGAAGGCAGGCGAATTATGCGGCGCACCAAGGCCGAGGCGATGGAGACCCGCGCTGCGATCCTCGACGCGGCGGAGGCGATGTTCTTCGAGAAGGGCGTCTCGCGCACGACCCTGGCGATGATCGCGGAAGCCGCGAACGTGACGCGCGGCGCCATCTATTTCCACTTCGC
>JAKONL010000426.1 GCA_022701965.1 Burkholderiaceae bacterium
CCCATGCGGCCGACTTCGCCGGTGGCGAACGGAGGCATGTTGTAGTGGAACAGGAAGCGGTCCTCGTAGTCGCCCGACAGTGCGTCGATGCGCTGCGCATCGCGCTCGGTGCCCAGCGTGGTCACCACCAGCGCCTGCGTCTCGCCGCGCGTGAAGATCGCCGAGCCGTGGGTGCGCGGCAGGACCGAGCTGCGGATCTCGATCGGGCGCACCGTGCGGGTGTCGCGGCCGTCGATGCGCGGCTCGCCTTCGAGGATCTGGCTGCGCACGATCTTCGATTCGATCGCGAACAGCAGGTCGTTGACCTTGCCCGAATCGAAGGGCTCGCCGCTTTCCTTGAGCGACGCCATCACGCTGGCATTGGCTTCGCGCAACGCTTGCGTGCGCGCCTGCTTGCTGCGGATCTGGTAGACGGCGCGCAGCTTCTCCTCGGCCAGGCCGTTGACCTTGGCGACGAAGGATTCGTCTTCGGCGGGCGCCTTCCAGTCCCACAGGGGCTTGCCGGCATCGCGCACGAGTTCGTGGATCGCGTTGATCGCGACGGCGGCCTGTTCATGGCCGTACACCACGCCGCCGAGCATGATCTCCTCGCTCAGCTGAAGGGCTTCAGACTCGACCATCAGCACTGCCGCTTCGGTACCGGCGACGACCAGGTCCATCTGCGAATCCTTGCGGGCGGTCTGGCCCGGATTCAGCACGTACTGGCCGTTGATGTAGCCCACGCGCGCGGCACCGATCGGGCCGCTGAACGGAATGCCGGAGATCGACAGCGCGGCGCTGACGCCGATCATGGCGGCGATGTCGGCATCGACCTCGGGGTTGAGCGACAGCGTGTGGATGACCACGTGCACTTCGTTGAGGAAGCCTTCGGGGAACAGCGGGCGGATCGGACGGTCGATCAGGCGGCTGGTGAGCGTCTCGTGCTCGCTGGGCTTGGCTTCGCGCTTGAAGAAGCTGCCGGGGATCTTGCCCGCGGCGTAGGTCTTTTCGATGTAGTCGACGGTCAGCGGGAAGAAGTCCTGGCCGGGCTTGGCCGACTTGGAAGCGACCACGGTCGCCAGCACCACGGTGCCTTCGATGTCGACGACGACGGCGCCGCTGGCCTGGCGGGCGATCTCGCCCGTTTCCAGGACGACCTTCTTGTCGCCCCACTGGAACGACTTGGTGACTTTATTGAAGAGGCTCATCTTTGCTCCGATAGATTGGCGGACGGTCGCGGGTCGAAAGCCCGCGGGACGTCGCGCCGGGTGGGAAGCGCTGTCAGAACACGATGCCATTCCAGCGAAACTCGACCCGCAGGGTCCAGCTCCGGTGGAATGACACAGCTTCGCTCTGTGCGGCACTCCGAAACGAGGGTTCGCGAAGTAAAAAACGCCTGAGCTAGCGGACTAACCCAGGCGTTTTTTCATGCGATCCGACTTACTTGCGCAGACCCAGCTTGGCGATCAGCGCGGTGTAGCGTTCGGCATCCTTGGACTTCAGATAGTCCAGGAGCTTGCGGCGGCGGCTCACCATGCGCAGCAGGCCGCGGCGACCATGATGGTCCTTGGCATGCGTCTTGAAATGGGGGGTGAGTTCGTTGATGCGTGCGGTCAGCAGTGCGACTTGCACTTCTGGACTGCCGGTGTCATTGGCGGCGCGGGCGTTGTCTTTGACGACTTCGGCCTTGATGGAAGCTGCGATCATTTGGATTTTCCTTGTTCCGACGTGTCGGGATGTTCGACTTGCGGTGTGCGCTGGAACTGCACGCACCGTGTGCCTTGCAGGACGCAAAGCCCGGCGATTATAGCTGCCGCGGCAACTTCAAGGCGCCCGACCCTTGCAGCCAGCGCTTCAGCCTTTCGACGCCGTCGACCAGACGCTGCGGGTCCTTCGACGCGAAGCACCAGCGCAGCCAGCCCTGGGCCTCGGGACCGAAGGCATTACCGGGGGCCAGGCCGATGCCGGCCTCGACGACCAGGCGCTTGGCGACGTCCAGAGAATCGGTGAAGCCGTCGATCCTGAAGAACGCGTACATCCCGCCCCTGGCCGCCGCGACCTTGACGCCCGGCACCGCCGCCAGCGCCGGTACCAGCACGTCGCGGCAGGCCTTCAGGTGCGCGACGACCCGCGGCGTGATGTCCTGCGTGTGCGCCAGCGCCGCCAGCCCGGCGCGCTGGGTGAAGACGCTCGCGCAGGAGGTGTTGAATTCGATCAGCTTGCCCATGCCTTCGACCAGCGACGCCGGCATCACCAGCCAGCCCAGGCGCCAGCCGGTCATGAGGAAGCTCTTCGAGAAACTGTGCACCACCACCAGGCGATCCTCGGGCGCGGCGATGTCGAGAAAGCTCGGTGCGCAGCCGTTGGGTGTCGGCTCGTAGTAGAGCCGCTCGTAGACCTCGTCGGCCAGGATCCAGGTGCCGGTCATGCGGCAATGGTCGAGGATCGCCTGCTGCTCGGTGCGTGCGAGCGTCCAGCCGGTCGGATTGTTCGGCGCGTTGACGATCAGCAGCCGCGTCTTCGGCGTGATGGCCGCACGCAGCGCATCGACATCGAGCGTCCAGACGCCGTCGACCGGCTTCAGCGGCACGCAACGCACCCGGGCGCCCATGATTGCCGGTTGCGCCACGAGATTCGGCCAGACCGGCGTGATCGCCACCACCTCGTCGCCAGCATCGACCAGTGCCTGCACCGCCAGCATCAGCGCGTTGACGCCGCCCGAGGTGATCGCGATGCGGGACGCGTCGACGGCCGGGTGCAGAGCGCTGGTGTAGCGCGCCACGGCCGCCCGGAGTTCGGGCAGTCCGAGGTTGTGCGAATAGAAGGTCTCGCCGCGCTGGATCGACTCGACCGCCGCCTCGCGCACGACGTCGGGTGTCACTTCGTCGCTTTCGCCGAACCAGAAGGCCAGCACGTCGTCGCGGCCGAGGCCCGCATTGGCGACCTCGCGAATCTTGGAGGCTTCGAGGTCCTGGATGGCCTGGCGCATGGTCGTTCTCTCGTTTCTCTGTCTCGTTCAAGGACGCTGCATCTTGCAGCTGTTGGGCATCTCGGCCTTCTCGGCCGCCACCGTCTTCAGCACACGAAAACCGTAGCCCGAGCCTTCGACGTCGAACCTGACGCCCGGGGTGCCCTGGCGGTCCATGACGCCGACGACCAGCTGCTGCTGGAACTGGTGGTCTTCGGCCCGCATGCGGCCGCGCTGCCCCGCCAGCGTGACGTCGGCGCGTTCGAGCGCGCGCGCCACGGCGACCGCGTCGGTGCTGCCGGCGTTCTGAAATGCCTGGGCCAGCGACTCGATCATCAGCTGCATGCGCATGTGGACGTAGTCGTCGGCGGGCTTCGGAAATCGGGTGCGGAATTCGCGGTAGAAGGCTTCCGACTGCGGCGTCTGCACGTTCGGCAGCCAGTCCGCCACCGCGATCACGCGGCCGATGCCGGCATCGCCGATCGCCGCCGGCGCGCCCAGGGCGTTGCCGTAGAAGCTGTAGAAGGTGCCGTTGAAGCCCGCCTCGCGCGCGGCCTTGACCAGCAGCGTGAGGTCGTTGCCCCAGTTCCCGGTGACCACCGCCTGCGCGCCGCTCGAGAGGATCTTGCTGGCGTAGGGCGCGAAGTCCTTCACGCGGCCCATCGGGTGCAGCTCCTCGCCGACGATCTGCACGTCGGGCCGCAAGGCGCCGAGCTGGCGCCGCGATTCGCGCAGCACGGCCTGTCCGAAGCTGTAGTCCTGGCCGATCAGGTAGACCTGCCTGAGCGCGGCGTCGTCCTTGACGACGTCCATCAGCGCGGTGACGCGCATGTCGGCATGGGCATCGAAACGGAAGTGCCAGAAGCTGCAGCGCTCGTTCGTGAGGATCGGGTCGACCGCCGAATAGTTCAGGAAAAGCATGCGCCGCGACGGGTCGCGGGCGTTGTTCTTGTCGATCGCGTCGACCAGCGCGGCCGCCGTCGCCGACGAATTGCCCTGCAGCACGATGCGCGCCCCGCCGTCCATCGCCGCGCGCAGCGCGGAGAGCGCCTCCTCGTTCTGGCCCTTGCTGTCGTAGCGCTCGATCTCAAGGCGCCGGGCGCCGCCGGGCAGCTTGACGCCACCGCGCGCGTTGACCCGCTCGACGGCCCAGAGCACGTTGCGGAACACCGCTTCGCCGGTGTTGGCGAAGGGTCCGCTCATGCTTTCGATCAATGCCAGCTTGATCGGCGCGACGGCGGACGCTGCATCAGACGCGTTCTCCGGAGCGGCCCGGACCCGCCGCGACACTTGACCAAGGGCACCTGCGCCTAGCGCCGACACCGCCAATTTCAAGGCCTTGCGGCGCCAAATAAAGCTCTGGGTCATTGTCTTGAAACGCTCGCCGCAACGCCTAGATGCGATGGCAAGCGGCGCTCTTTGTTGAAGGCCGCGCAGTGTACGGGACGCGTTGGTCCCGATCGTGTTCAAACCTGACTGGAGATTTTCATGTTCTTCGCCCCCGAAATCCGCACCGCCCGCTTCGTTCCCCGCGCCCCCGACCGCAGCTTCGAGCGCTTCGTCAACGGCGCGCTGATGGCCAACCCGACGACCGCTGCGACCGTCGAGCAGGACGACACGAGCTGGACGGTGTCGCTCGACGTTCCCGGCGTGACGCGCGACGACCTGAGCATCGGCATCGAGGGCGCCGTCGTGCGCATCGAGAGCCGTGCCGAGGCGAAGCGACGTGTCAAGGCGGCCTTCGAGTTGCCGCTGGAGATCGACACGGCCAGCAGCCAGGCGAGCCTGAATAACGGCGTCCTGACCCTCAAGCTCGGCAAGCTGCTGCCGAAGAACAAGGTGCACCAGCTCGCGATCAGTTGAGTTCCGAACACCTTTTCCGATTTTCAACAATCGGACAAACGCATCTATCAAGCCAGTCGCAATCCGACTGGCTTTTTTTATGTTTGAATGCGAATTGTGTGTAAAACATCACTCTAAGTGTATGTTTTTTCGAACTTTATTATTAATTTCAAGTCGCGGTTTCGCTGACTAGCACTTAGCGAGCCCCGGCACAAGGGGCTTCGCTTTGGAAACACATCTGCATCCGGCCGTCGCTGGCACGCGTTCGGACACCCTGCTCGTCTTTCTTCCCGGCGCCTTTCTGCAGCCCGAGGAATTCGAGCACCAGGGTTTCGTCGGGGCGGTGCGCAGCCATCGTTTCGCCGCGGATGTGATGCTGGTGGATGCCAACGTCTCCTATTACTACGACCAGACCTTCGTCCAGCGCCTGAGCGCGGACATCCTGGCACCTGCACGGCACCAGGGCTACAGGTCGATCTGGCTGGTCGGCATCTCGATCGGCGGCTTCGGCGCGCTGACCCACGAGCTGCAGCAGCCCGGGCTGGTCGACGGCCTGGTGGTCCTGGCGCCCTACCTCGGTCGTCGGCCGGTCGGCGCCGAGATCCAGAAGGCCGGCGGCCTGCGCGTCTGGAAGAAGCCCGATGGCCCGCCGCCGGACGAGGAGGTCGACCGCAAGCTCTGGCCGTTCCTGCAGCGCTATGCGGCGCCGGAGATTTCGGCCGACCTGCCGCCGCTCTACCTCGGCTACGGGCTCGCCGACCGTTTCGCGCCCAACCACAGGCTGCTGGCCGAGGTTCTCCCGGACGGCCACGTGTTCACGACCGAGGGCGGTCACGACTGGCCCCAGTGGTCGCAGCTCTGGCGCGACATGCTGCACGT
This sequence comes from Burkholderiaceae bacterium, assembly GCA_022701965.1. Next base: position 5,669 of record JAKONL010000426.1, read on the forward strand.
GCTGCCTTTGCCGCTGCTGGCACCGGAGGCACCGGGACTCGAGCAGAGCGCCTGAGCCCGCGTCGGACGGCAGGGCCGACAATCCGGCCCATCGACATGTCCGACGAACCGTGACCGACCCGACCCCGACCTCAAACCCGCGCCCGCGCCCGACCTCCGGTCTCCGCCAGCTCCTGATCGCCTGCGCCCTCGCTTGGGGTCCGGGCGCCACGGTGCCGGCCACCGCGGGCACGATCGTCGCGGTGCCCCCGCCGGCCGGGCGGGCCGACGTCGAAGTCTTCTTCTCGCCGGGGGGCGACACCGACCGCGCCATCGCCGGCCAGATCGCCGCCGCGCGCCAGCGGGTCTGGCTCGCCGGCTACTACTTCACCTCGGCCACGATCGCCAGGGCGCTCGCTCAGGCGCATGCGCGCGGCGTGGACGTGCGGGTGGTGCTCGACGGTTCGCAGGCCACGCAGCAGTATTCGAGCGCGACCTATTTCCACGACCACGGCGTCGCGCTGTGGATCAACGCTCGCTATCCGGTGATGCACCACAAGTTCCTGATCGTCGACGCCGACACCCTCGGTCTCGGTTCGATGAACTTCACCCGCGCCGGGGCCCAGAAGAACGCCGAGAACTTCAACCTGTTCCGCCGCTGGCCGGCGCTGGTGGCGCCCTATGCGGCGGAATTCGAGCGCCTCGCCGCGGAGTCTGTCCGCTACCGGCCGGGCCTGCGCTTCGACGCCGACGGCGACGCTGCAGTGCCTGCCAAGTCCGAGCGTCCGGAATAGGGGTGAGCGGACGGCCGGTCAGGCCGCGACGTCGTCGAGTCTCTCCAGCGCGTCGAGCGGCCAGCGCGGCTTGACGTCGAAGGCGTAGTCGTCGTTCGCCTGCTGCATGCCCGACTGCAGCCGCATCGCCGCCGCCATCGCGATCATCGCGCCGTTGTCGGTGCACAGGTGCAGTTCCGGATAGTGCACCCTGACGCCGCGCGCGGCGCAGGCCGCGTTGAGCTGCTCGCGCAGCGTCCGGTTGGCGCCGACCCCGCCGGCCACCACCAGGCGATCGAGCCCGGTGTCGCGCAGCGCGGCGAGCGACTTCTTCAGCAGCACCTCGACGATGGCCGCTTCGGTCGAGGCCGCCAGATCGGCCTTGCGGGCCTCGAGGTCGTCGCCGAGCTTGCGGGCCTGGGTGAGCACGGCGGTCTTCAGTCCGGCGAAGGAGAAATCGAGGTTGCCGCTGTGCAGCAGCGGGCGCGGCAGCTTGAAGGCGGCCGGATCGCCCTGCTCGGCGAGCTTCGCCAGCCACGGCCCGCCGGGGTACGGCAGTCCCATCAGCTTGGCCGACTTGTCGAACGCCTCGCCGGCCGCGTCGTCGATGGTCTCGCCGAGGATCGCGTAGCGCCCGACGCCGTCGACCCGCATGAGCTGCGTGTGGCCGCCCGACACGAGCAGCGCGACGAACGGAAATTCGGGCGCGTCCGCGCTCAGGAACGGTGAAAGCAGATGGCCCTCGAGGTGATGCACGCCCAGCACGGGCTTGTCCAGCGCGGCGCCGAGCGCGCATGCCACGCCGGCCCCCACCAGCAGCGCGCCCGCCAGTCCGGGCCCGCGCGTGTAGGCGACCACGTCGACGTCCGCGAGCGCCTTGCCGGCGTCCTCGAACACCTGCTGGGCGAGCGGGAGCACGCGCCGGATGTGGTCGCGGCTCGCGAGCTCGGGCACGACGCCGCCGTAGGCCTGGTGCATGGCGATCTGGCTGTGCAGCGCGTGCGAGCGCAGCACCGGAAGCGACGCCCCGGCCGTCTCGACCAGGGCGACGCCCGTTTCGTCGCAGGATGATTCGATTCCGAGGATCAGCATGCGCGCGAGTTTAGGCGGCGCCCCGGGATGGGGCACGGATGTTGCTGCAAGCCCTTCACGATGAAATCCGGACTGAGCTTCCTTGTCGCTGCGCTGCGCAGCGAAATCGACGAACTCGACCAGCTCGCGCGCACCAGCGAGCTGGTCGGCGCCATCGGGCGGCTGGTGCACGGCCTCCAGCGCGAACGCGGCATCTCCAACGTGGTGCTGGCGTCCGGCGGCCAGCGATTCGCCGCCGAGCTGCAGACGCAGGTCGCCGAATCGCTGCAACTGGAAGAACGCGTGCGCGAGGGCTTCGACCGCCTGGAGACCGACCCCGGCCGGCTCGGCAACGGCGCGCGCCTGTTCAGCCGCATCGCCTGGGTGCTCCCGGGCATGGACGCCCTGCCCGACCTGCGGCGGCGCATCGGCACACTGGCCATGCCGGTGGCCGACGCGACCGCGGCTTTCGTGAAGCTGATCGCCGGCCTGCTGGCGGTGGTGTTCGAGGCCGCGGACGGTGCGACCGATCCGGAGATCTCGCGCCTCCTGGTGGCGATGTTCAATTTCATGCAGGGCAAGGAATTCGCCGGGCAGGAACGGGCCTGCGGTGCCGCGGCCTTCACGTCGGGCCGCAACGACAGCGGCCGCCAGCAGCAGTGGCTGCACCTGATCGAGTCGCAGGAGCGCTGCTTCCAGGTGTTCTCGGAGTTCGCCGGCGCCGAACTCCAGGCCCAGTGGCTGGCCAACCTGCCACCGGCCCACACCGCCGAACTCGAACGCCTGCGCCGCATCGCCTGCGCCGCGCCGGCGGGCGTCGCGCTCGACCCCGAGCTCAGCGCGCCGTGGTTCGACTGCTGCACGCGGCGCATCGACGCCATGCAGGTGGTCGAGACGCGGCTCGCGGCCGACCTGCGCGAACTGTGCGTCGTCAAGAGCGAACAGGTGCGCGCCGAGATGGCCGCGCACACGGCGCTGCTGACGCAGATTTCCACCCGGTCGCCGGCGCCGGTCGCGGTCGCTTTCTTCGATCCCGTCGCGGCGGATACGGCCGACGCGCCCGTCGCCCCGGCGGCGAACACCGCCCTCTACGGCCGGCAGCTCGAGCGCGCCATCCTCGAGCTGGTCCAGGACCAGTCGCGGCGGCTGCAGGCCATGCGCGACGAACTCGACACCGTGCGCGGCGCGCTCAATGAACGCAAGCTCGTCGAGCGCGCCAAGGGCCTCCTGATGGCGCACCGCAAGCTCAGCGAGGAGGACGCCCACAAGATGCTGCGTCAGACCGCGATGAACCAGAACCGCCGGCTGGTGGATGTCGCCGAATCGGTGCTGGCGATGGCCGATTTCCTGCCCATGCACGACCGCGGCTGAGATCGGCGACCTGCTTTGGTGCGGTGCACAACGAGCGTGCCGCGAAGACGCTGGAAATGCGCCCGAAGGCTGGCACGCGCTTTGCGATGACGGTCACAAGGACCGGCGACGGTCATCAGGCGGGCGGCATCCAACGGCGGGTGCGGCCTGCCGCACCGGACAAAGGCGTCCGCATCCACAAGGACCCGTTCGCGGACGGGCCCGTGCAATGCGGACGCCTTTTTTTGTTTCGTCACCCTTTCCTCTGGAGCCAGCCCATGTCCGACCCGCTGCCGAATCCCAAGTTGAGCCGCCGCAAGGTGCTGCAGGCCGCCGCCGTTGGCGCCCTCGCGATCGATCCGGCGCTGCGCGCCGCCGTCTACGCCCAGGGCTCCGACAAGCCGGAGAAGGAGGAGGTGAAGATCGGCTTCATCCCGCTGACCGACTGCGCCAGCGTCGTCATGGCGTCGGTGCTGGGCATCGACAAGAAGTACGGCGTGAAGATCGTGCCGAGCAAGGAAGCGAGCTGGGCCGGCGTACGCGACAAGCTCGTCAACGGCGACCTCGACATGGCGCACGTGCTCTACGGGCTGGTCTACGGCGTGCACCTGGGCGTGGGCAGCACGAAGAAGGACATGGCCGTGCTCATGACGCTCAACAACAACGGCCAGGCGATCACGCTGTCGAAGAAGCTGGCCGACAAGGGCGCGGTCGACGGGCCGTCGCTGGCGAAGTACATCGCCAAGGAAAAGGGCGACTACACCTTCGCCCAGACCTTCCCGACCGGCACCCACGCGATGTGGCTCTACTACTGGCTCGCCTCGGCCGGCATCGACCCGTTCAAGGACGTGAAGAACATCGTCGTGCCGCCGCCGCAGATGGTCGCCAACATGCGCATCGGCAACATGGACGGCTTCTGCGTCGGCGAGCCCTGGGGCCAGCGCGCCATCATGGACGGCATCGGCGTGACTGCGATCACCACCCAGGACATCTGGAAGGACCATCCCGAGAAAGTGCTGGGCACGACCGCCGACTTCGTGAAGAAGTACCCGAACACGGCACGCGCCGTGACCGCGGCCATCCTGGAGGCCGGCCAGTGGATCGACACCGGCCTGCAGAACAAGAACAGGATGGCCGAGACCATCGCCGACAAGAGCTACGTCAACACCAGCGTCGACGCCATCAACCAGCGCATCCTGGGCCGCTACACCAACGGCATGGGCAGGAACTGGGACGACCCCAACCACATGAAGTTCTACGGCGACGGCACGGTGAACTTCCCCTACCTGTCGGACGGCATGTGGTTCCTCACGCAGCACAAGCGCTGGGGCCTGCTCAAGGCGCATCCGGACTACCTGAAGGTCGCCACGGAGATCAACCGGATCGATGTCTACAAGCAGGCCGCGACGGCCACCAAGACCCCGGTGCCGGCCTCCCCGATGCGGTCGAGCAAGCTGCTCGACGGCGTCGTCTGGGATGGCAAGGACCCGGCGAAGTACGCCGACTCTTTCAAGATCAAGGCCTGAGGAGCACACCATGGTCAGCGCCGTCTTCCATTCCCCGCTCGAGACTTCCCTGCCGGTTCCGGCAGCCACCAACGTCGTGCCGCTGAAATCCGCGGCCGACATCGCGATGCCGGCAGCGGCACGCGAAGCGCGCAAGCCGAACAAGCCGCACAAGCCGCTCGACCTGCGCGCCTTCTGGATGCGCGTGCTGCCGCCCCTGGCCGGCTTCGGCCTGCTGCTGGTCGTGTGGGAGCTGATCGCCGTCAGCAGCACCACCGGCTTCCCGACCCCGCTGGCCGTCTTCAAGCAGGCGCTGGTGGTGTTCAGCGATCCGTTCTACAGCAAGGGGCCGAACGACCAGGGCGTCGGCTGGAACATCCTGTCGTCGCTGCAGCGCGTGGCGCTGGGCTTCGGGCTGGCGGCGCTGGTGGGCATCCCGGCGGGCTTCGCGATCGGCCGCTTCGAATTCCTCTCGCGCATGTTCAATCCGCTGATCAGCCTGCTGCGGCCGGTCTCGCCGCTGGCCTGGCTGCCGATCGGCCTGCTGGTCTTCAAGGGCGCCAACCCGGCGGCGATCTGGACCATCTTCATCTGCTCGATCTGGCCGATGGTGATCAACACCGCCGTGGGCGTGCAGCGCGTGCCGAGCGACTACATGAACGTCGCACGCGTGCTGAACCTGAGCGAGTGGAAGATCATGACCCGGATCCTGTTCCCGGCCGTGCTGCCCTACATGCTCACCGGCGTGCGCCTGGCGGTGGGCACCGCGTGGCTGGTGATCGTCGCGGCCGAGATGCTGACCGGCGGCGTGGGCATCGGCTTCTGGGTCTGGGACGAGTGGAACAACCTCAACGTCGCCAACATCATCATCGCGATCTTCGTGATCGGCGTGGTCGGGCTGATCCTCGAATACGCGCTTGTCAGGATCGCCACCGCGTTCACGTTCGAGGAGGTGAAGTCATGAACCACGACGACCGATTCATCGACATCCAGGACGTCGAGCAGACCTTCAAGACCGCCAAGGGCAGCTTCCAGGCGTTGCGCGACATCCACCTGACGGTCGCCAAGGGCGAGTTCGTCGCCCTGATCGGGCATTCGGGATGCGGCAAGTCGACGCTGCTCAACCTCATCGCCGGCCTGACCCGGCCGACGCACGGCGTGCTGCTGTGCGCCGACAAGGAGATCGCCGGCCCGGGCCCGGAACGCGCGGTGGTGTTCCAGAACCATTCGCTGCTGCCCTGGCTGACCTGCTTCGAGAACATCTTCCTGGGCGTCGAGCGGGTGTTCGGCGCGAGCGAGTCGAAGGCGCAGTTGCGCACGCGCACCGACGCGGCGCTGGCGCTGGTCGGCCTGACGCCGGCGGCGGCCAAGCGCCCGGGCGAGATCTCGGGCGGCATGAAGCAGCGCGTGGGCATCGCACGGGCCCTGGCGATGGAACCCAAGGTGCTGCTGATGGACGAACCCTTCGGCGCGCTCGACGCCCTCACCCGCGCACGACTGCAGGACGAGCTGCTGGCGATCGTGCAGAAGACGCAGAGCACGGTCGTGATGGTCACGCACGACGTGGACGAGGCGGTGCTGCTCTCCGACAAGATCGTGATGATGACCAACGGCCCGTCGGCCACCATCGGCGAGGTGCTGCGCGTCGAGCTGCCACGTCCGCGCAACCGGGTCGAGCTGGCCGAGGACCGCGACTACGTGCACTACCGCAAGGCGGTGATCGACTTTCTCTACACGCGGCAAGGGCACGTCGAAAAAGCCGCCTGAACCGCGGACCGCCTCGGCAGGAGGGGTTTGCAATCCAAGGGTTTTCCCTAAGTTGTGGAAAAATTGAGGTCTTTCGGCCGCCGTTGCGGCCGCTTCGATTCGCACCCTGGGATTTTTTCGATGACAGACAAACTGGACCGGCAACCCGCGCGTGGGCGCGGCATGCTGCTCGCGCTCGGCGCGCTCACCTTCCTGATGGGCGCCTTTCTCGCGGTCGGCGGCGCCTGGCTCGCGACGCTCGGCGGCAGCTGGTACTTCGTGCTCGCCGGCATCGCGCTGGGGGTCTCCGGATTCCTGATCGCACGCCGCCGGCCGGCCGGCGCCTGGCTGTTCGCGCTGACGCTGGTCGCCACCGCGGCCTGGGCGGTTGCCGACGCAGGGCTGCATTTCTGGCCGCTGGTGTCGCGCGGGGTCGCCTTCGCCGTGCTCGGGCTGCTGATCACGCTGGCCTATCCGACGCTGGTCCGCGCCGCGGGCGGCGTCACCGGGCGCGGCGCCTATGGCCTCGCCGGGCTGCTGGCGGTCGCGCTGGCGGCCACCGGCGCTTACGCCTTCGTTCCGATCCCCGTCGTCGCGGCGCGAGGGGAGGCGCCGGCGGTGACGCCGGTCGCGGCCGGCGCGGCGCAGAAAGACTGGCAGCACTGGGGCAACACCACCGCCGGCGACCGCTTCGCCGCGCTCGACCAGATCACGAAGGCCAACGTCGGTCAGCTCCAGGTCGCCTGGACCGCGCACACCGGCGACATCCCGCAGAGCACCGGCTCCGGTGCCGAGGACCAGAACACGCCGCTGCAGATCGGCAGCACGGTCTACGTCTGCACCGCGTACGGCAAGGTCCTGGCGCTCGACGCCGACACCGGCGCGCAGCTCTGGAAGTACGACCCGCAGGCCAAGGCGCCGAACTGGCAGCGTTGCCGCGGCCTGGGCTACCACGACCAGGATGCCGCCACGGGAGCGACCGGCGTCGCGGCCGCAGCCGCACCGCCGACGGCCGCCGCGGCCGCCGATTGCCGCAAGCGCCTGCTGCTGCCCACGCTCGACGCCCGCCTGATCGCCATCGACGCCACGACCGGCCGCCCCTGCGCCGGCTTCGGCAACGGCGGCACGGTCGACCTGTCGGTCGGCATGGGCGACATCAAGTTCGGCTACTACCAGCAGACCTCGACGCCGCTCGTCGCCGGCAACCTGGTGATCGTCGGCGGCCGCGTCGCCGACAACTGGTCGACCGACGAGCCGCCGGGCGTGGTGCGGGCGTTCGACATCGTGACCGGCGCGCTGGTCTGGGCCTGGGACTCGGGCAATCCGGCGATCACGAAACTGCCACCCGCAGGCCAGACCTACACGCGCGGTTCGCCCAACGTCTGGGCGGCGATGTCGTACGACCCGAAGCTCGGCTTGGTCTACTTGCCGACCGGCAACGCGACGCCCGACTTCTTCGGCGGCCACCGCACGGCGGACGAGGACAGGTACAGCTCGTCGATCGTCGCCCTGGAGGCCGCGAGCGGCAAGGTGCTCTGGCACTTCCAGACCACCCACCACGACCTCTGGGACTTCGACCTGCCGGCCCAGCCGCTGCTGCACGACCTGCCCGACGGCGCGGGCGGCACCCAGCCCGCGCTGGTGCAGATCACCAAGCAGGGCGAGATCTTCATGCTCAACCGCGAAACCGGGGTGCCGATCGCCGAAGTGCAGGAGAAGCCGGTGCCGCAGGGCAAGCTCCCGGGCGAGCGCTACTCGCCGACGCAGCCGTTCTCGGTCGGCATGCCGTCGATCGGCAACGCGACGCTGGCCGAATCCGACATGTGGGGCGCCACGCCCTTCGACGCCCTGCTCTGCCGCATCGCCTTCAAGGGCATGCGCAGCGAAGGCGTCTACACGCCGCCGGGGCTCGACCACGCACTGCAGATGCCGGGTTCGCTCGGCGGCATGAACTGGGGCAGCGTGTCCTTCGATCCGACCACCGCCACCATGTTCGTCAACGACATGCGCCTGGGGCTGGCCAACTACATGATCCCGCGCGACAGGATGCCCAAGAACGCCAGCGGCATCGAGATGGGCGCCGTGCCCCAGGAAGGCACGCCGTACGGCGCGATGCGCCAGCGCTTCCTGTCCCAGCTGGGCATCCCGTGCCAGGCGCCGCCCTTCGGCACGATGTCGGCGATCGACCTGAAGACCCGCAGGATCGTCTGGCAGGTGCCGGTCGGCACGGTGCAGGACACCGGGCCGCTGGGCATCCGCATGCACCTGCCGATCCCGATCGGCATGCCGACGCTGGGCCCCTCGCTCGCCACCCAGTCGGGGCTGGTGTTCTTCGCCGGGACGCAGGACTTCTACCTGCGCGCCTTCGACAGCGCGACCGGCAAAGAGGTCTGGAAGGCGCGACTGCCCGTGGGCAGCCAGGGCGGTCCGATGACCTACGTCTCTCCCAAGACCGGCCGGCAGTACGTAGTGATCTCCGCCGGCGGGGCCCGGCAGTCCCCGGACCGCGGCGACTACGTGATCGCCTACGCGCTGCCGGACGCCAGGTAGCCCGCGGGCGCGGCGGTCGCGCGCACCAAGGCGATGCGGCCCGCGCCATGCCGCACGGAAGCGGCGCACCGGTGGACGATCCGGCGCCGCCGGGCGTGCCATCCTTCTGGCATGCGCCTTGCATGCCCCTGCAGCAAGGTCACCGACGGCGACGAAGCCGGCGGCGACCCCGAGGACAAAGGCGTCCGCATGACAGCTCGGCCCAGGCAGGGCCCGGCCATGCGGACGCCTTTTTTGTTGTCGCAGGCGCCGTCGTGGGCGCCGCAGGACGGAGAGCGGTCATGGACATGCGCGCGAAGAAGCAGAAACTGGTGCTGGTCGGCAACGGCATGGCCGGCGTGCGGACGCTCGAGGAACTGCTCAGGATCGACCCGGCGCTCTACGAGATCACCGTCTTCGGTGCCGAGCCGCACCCCAACTACAACCGGATCATGCTGTCGCCGGTGCTCGCCGGGGAGCAGACCGTCGACGAGATCGTGCTGAATCCGTGGTCCTGGTACGAGGAGCACGGCATCACGGTGCATGCCGGACGCCGGGTGACCGGCGTGGACCGGGTCAGGCGCATCGTGCGCGCCGACGACGGCCGCGGCGAGCCGATCGAGGCGTCCTACGACCGCCTGCTGCTGTGCACCGGCTCCCACCCCTTCATGATCCCGGTGCCGGGCAATGACCTCGAAGGCGTGATCGCGTACCGGGACATCGCCGACACGCAGACCATGATCGACACCGCCAGGACGCACCGCCACGCGGTGGTGATCGGCGGCGGCCTGCTGGGCCTCGAGGCCGCCAACGGCCTGATGCTGCGCGGCATGGACGTCACGGTGGTGCACGTCAACGCCTGGCTGATGGACCGCCAGCTCGACGAGACGGCCGCCGGCCTGCTGCGCAAGTCCCTGGAAGACCGCGGGCTGAAGTTCCGCCTCGCGGCGCACACGCAGGCGCTCGTCGGCGACCGCGAAGACGGCAAGGCCGGCCGCGTGAAGGCGATCCGCTTCAGGGACGGCAGCGAGCAGGCGGCCGACCTGGTGGTGATGGCGGTGGGCATCCGTCCCAACGTGAAGCTGGCCGAGTCGATGCGCCTGCACTGCGAGCGCGGGATCGTGGTGACCGACACGCTGCAGACCGTGACCGACGCGCGCATCTACGCGGTCGGCGAATGCGCGGCGCACCGCGGCATCGCCTACGGCCTGGTGGCGCCGCTGTTCGAGCAGGCCAAGGTCGCGGCCAACCACCTGGCCGAGATGGGCTACGGCCGCTATCTCGGCTCGCTGACCTCCACCAAGCTCAAGGTCACGGGCATCGACCTCTTCAGCGCCGGCGACTTCACCGGCGGCGAAGGCACCGAGGAGATCGTGCTGAGCGATCCGTTCGCCGGCGTCTACAAGAAGCTGGTGATCAAGGACGACCGGCTGGTGGGCGCCTGCCTCTATGGCGACACGGCCGACGGCAGCTGGTACTTCGAGCTGCTGCGCGAGGGCCGCAGCGTGGCCGACCTGCGCGAGACGCTGATGTTCGGCGAGCCGCAACCGGAAGAGGACTGAATGCGCGAAACCAAGTCCACCTGCCCCTACTGCGGCGTCGGCTGCGGCGTGGTCATCGAGTCCGACGGCGCGCGGATCACCGGCGTGCGCGGCGACCCCGACCATCCGGCGAACTTCGGACGCCTGTGCACCAAGGGCTCGACGCTGCACCTCACCGCGAGCGCCGAGGTCGCGCTGCAGACGCGCCTGCTGCGCCCGATGCAGCGGCCGCGGCGCCGCGCCGCGCCGCAGCCCGTGTCCTGGGACACCGCGCTCGACACCGCCGCCGACCGGTTCGCGCAGGTCGTCGCCGAGCACGGGCCCGACGCGGTCGCGTTCTACATCTCCGGCCAGCTGCTGACCGAGGACTACTACGTCTTCAACAAGCTCGCCAAGGGCCTGATCGGCACCAACAACATCGACACCAACTCGCGCCTGTGCATGAGCAGCGCCGTCGCGGGCTACAAGAAGACGCTGGGCGCCGACGCGCCGCCCGCCTGCTACGACGACTTCGACGACGCCCGGTGCCTGTTCATCGTCGGCAGCAACACCGCCTGGGCCCATCCGATCCTGTTCCGTCGCATCGAGGACGCCCGGCGCGCCAATCCGGCGATGAAGATCGTCGTCGTCGACCCGCGCCGCACCGACACCTGCGAGATCGCCGACCTGCACCTGGCGATCCAGCCGGGCACCGACGTGATGCTGTTCAACGGGATGCTGCACCTGATGCTCTGGGAAGGCTGGATCCGGCCCGACTACATCGCCGCGCACACCAGCGGCTTCGACGCCCTCGAGGCGACCGTGCGCGACTGCACGCCCGACCGCGTGGCGCAGGTCTGCGGCATCGACACGGCGGCGCTGCGCGAGGCCACCCGTCTGTTCGCGACCTCGGCGGCGACGCTGAGCCTCTATTGCCAGGGGCTGAACCAGTCGAGCTCGGGCACGGCCAAGAACGCGACGCTGGTCAACCTGCACCTGGCCACCGCGCAGATCGGCCGGCCGGGCGCCGGGCCGTTCTCCCTCACCGGCCAGCCCAACGCGATGGGCGGGCGCGAGGTCGGCGGCATGGCGAACCTGCTGGGCGCGCATCGCGACATGGCCAATGCCGATCACCGTGCCGAGGTCGCCGCGCTGTGGGGTGTCGACAGCGTGCCTTCGCGCCCCGGCAAGACCGCGGTCGACCTGTTCCAGGCCGCGGCCGACGGCGAGATCAGGGCGCTGTGGATTTCCTGCACCAATCCCGCCCAGTCGATGCCCGACCAGTCCACGGTCCGGCGCGCGCTGGAGCGATGCGAGTTCGTCGTGCTGCAGGAGGCCTTCGCGACCACCGCGACCGCGGCTTACGCCGACCTGCTGCTGCCGGCCACGACCTGGGGCGAGAAGGTCGGCACCGTGACCAACAGCGAGCGCCGCATCTCGCGCGTGCGGCCGGCGGTCGCGGCGCCCGGCGAGACGCGGCACGACTGGTCGGCCGTCGCCGATTTCGCGCAGCGGCTCGAACGGCGCCTGCCGGCGCGCGCCGCCGCCACGCTGTTTCCCTATGCGCTCGACAGCGACGCCGGCGCCGAGGCCATCTGGAACGAGCACCGCGAGAGCACCCGCGGCCGCGACCTCGACATCACCGGCCTGAGCTGGGCGATGCTCGAATCGCAGGGACCGCAGCAATGGCCGTTGCCCGAGGGCGCGACGGCCGGGCGTGCCCGTCTCTACGAAGACGGCGTGTTCCCCACGCCCGACGGCCGGGCGCGCTTCTTCAATGCCGCCTACCGCCCGGTCGCCGAGCCGCG
>JAKONL010000047.1 GCA_022701965.1 Burkholderiaceae bacterium
CGGCAACGGCAAGCCCGAGCCCTGCCCGTGCGGGCGGCGCGACCGGCGCGACTTCCCGGTGGCCTACGCGATGTGCTGCGGGCGCTACCTCGACGGCGCGGCTGCTGCGCCGGTCGCCTTCGCCGACGCGTCCGGGTCCCCGGACGCCCCGGCCCGGGCCGACTTCCCACCCGCGCCCGATGCCGAGTCGCTCATGCGCTCGCGCTACACCGCCTTCGTGCGCGAGCGTGTCGACTACCTGCTCGCCACCTGGCACGCCAGCACCCGGCCGGCGTCGATCGACTTCGAGCCCGGCATCAAGTGGCTGGGCCTGGACGTGCGCAGCCGCTCCGTGCTGGACGCCGACCACGCCGAGGTCGAGTTCGTCGCCCGGCATCGCGATGCCTCGGGCGTCGCCGCCCGCCTGCACGAGCGCAGCCGCTTCGTGCGCGAGGGGGACGAGGGCGCGGGGGAGGTGGGGCGGTGGTTCTATGTGGATGGGGAGATGAAGTGAAGGCGGGGCCCGGATCGCGCGTTGGAACCCTCGCGGGTGGCGCCACCGCGACCATCGCCGTCGCCATGGCCCTGGTCGCCGCCATGTCGGCGACCGTCGCCGCGCAGACCGCGCCGGCACCCAGCGCCACCGCGTCGCCTGCGGCGACATCGGCAGCCACACCCATCAAGCGCCCGACCACGCCCGAACTCGACGCCCGCGGCCTTGCCTTGACCAAGGAACGCGGCTGCACCGCCTGCCATGCCCCGGACGGCAAGCGCGTCGGCCCCGGCTTCGCGCAGATCGCCGCGCGCTACCGCGCCGACCCGGAAGCCGACGAACGCATCCCGCAGAAGATCCGCAACGGCAGCGTCGGCACGTGGGGGCGGGTGATCATGCCGAGGCAGGGGCAGGTGACGGAAGAAGAGGCGAAGGTGTTGGGGGCGTGGGTGCTGTCGCGGCCGGGGTCCTGATCGGAACCTGAGGGCACGGCGAACCGATCTGCTGCCGCGCACGACATCGGCAGCTTTCGTTCAGCGGGTCGCCGAGGTGCGCGTCGCGACGGACTTCTTCTCGTCGACCGATGGCGACTCGAGGGCCGTGCCTTCCGGGCGGGAAGCGCCACGCGCGCGCCGGGTGACGGGTCGCACGTTCGAAGCCGTCGAAGCCTTCACCGCGATCTCCTGCCAGGGCTTGAAATTCTTCAACGCGATCCGCTCGCCATTGCGGGCCACGACCGCCAGTTCCAGGTGGAAGCCCAGGCTCTCCACATAGCGACTCAGCGTCGACAACTGGATGTCGCTGCGTTTCTCCAACTGCGACACCGCGTTCTGGCCGATCCCCATCACCGCCGCGACTTCGCCCTGGTTCTTCCGCAACGCCCGGCGAAGCTCGTCGAGCTTGCTGGCCGACGCCATCGCCTTGACATGCGCGCGCGCGCGCTTGCGGACGTCCTTGACGTCCTCGTCGGAAAACTCCGCCATCAGGTCGCTCAATCTCGTCGTCGTCATCGCTTGTTCCTTTTCCCGCTTCGGGGTTTCTCGTGTGGAAGCTGCTTGGTTCGTTCCGCTTCCAGCGCCTTCGTCTCGGCGAGGTGCCGATCGAAACGTTCGTCCGCCTTCTCGATCAATCGGCCGTAGAACAGCTTCTCGTCCATTCCCTGCTTGTCGCCCGCCACCAGGACGACGGCTCTTCGATCCGGATCGAAGGCGAAGGCGGCCCGCCAGACCTCTCTTCCCTCGTGCGCGTCGTAGCGGAGTTCCTTCATGTTGCGATGCTTCGAATTCTTCAGGGTGTCGATCAGCGGTCTTCCACCACTGGGTCCGATTTCTTCCAGCGCGGATGCGGCGGCGACAAGGGCCTTGCGCTGCTCCTTGTCCATGTCGCGCCACTCTCCGTTCCTGAAATCGTCATGGAATTCCACCTGCCATTTCATGGGTTTCGATCCTCCCTGCCGCCAGTGCTTCGTGGCATGTATTCATCTATTATTATCACTCATAAGTGATATTCTGAATGAACAGGAAGTTGCTGGATTCCGGTCTTCGATGCGACTGCCGTGACGATGCGAATCGACGCTGGGTCTCGGCATTCTGCGGAAGATCCACAACGGCGACGTCGGGACGTGAGAGCGGGTGAGCCTGCCGGGGCAGGGACAGGTGACGGAGGAAGAGGCGACATTCGGATCGACGATTCCGCACACGCACCTATCGGCTCAAGATCCGACCGGTTTCGCCATGTGGCAGCAAGCGAGCGAGTGAGCCCTGTTGCGGGGACTCGCCCTGAGTTCAGACAGCCATGGATGCGTCGAATCAGCCTCAGCCTGCGCGCAAGCATCGGCGACGCGCAGCGTGACCGCCCCGGCGGCTGAGAGCGATGCCTACTTGCCCTTGCGAATACTGTCGGCCGCAGCCTGCGCGGCCGCGATCACCGGTACCACGAGCGGTATGTCGAACTTCGGCTGAAGCCGAAGCGCCGAAGCCGTCAGCGGCCCACCGCCGATGATCACCGCTTTCGCGCCGTCCGCGACCGACGCGCGCACGGCCTCGGCCAGCGCGGCGTCGAGTTCCTCGGGCGACTTGCTCATCAGCGCGTTCGGGTCGCCGGGCGTCGCGCGCGTGC
>JAKONL010000445.1 GCA_022701965.1 Burkholderiaceae bacterium
ACGTGAGCCGGCTGAGCGAGGAGCTGGTGCTGTGGATGAGCCAGAGCTTCGGCTTCATCGACATCGCCGACCGCTTCTGCACCGGCTCGTCGATCATGCCGCAGAAGAAGAACCCGGACGTGCCCGAGCTCGCGCGCGGCAAGACCGGCCGCGTGGTGGGGCACCTGATGGGCCTCATCACCTTGATGAAGGCCCAGCCGCTGGCCTACAACAAGGACAACCAGGAAGACAAGGAGCCGCTGTTCGACACGGTCGACACGCTCGTGGACACGCTGCGCATCTTCGGCGAGATGGTCGGCGGCATCGCCGTCAAGCCCGAGGCGATGGAGCGCGCCGCGCTGCGTGGCTACGCCACCGCGACCGACCTGGCCGACTACTTGGTCAAGAAGGGGCTGCCGTTCCGCGACGCGCACGAGACCGTCGC
The DNA here is from genome assembly GCA_022701965.1 of Burkholderiaceae bacterium. The sequence goes on from JAKONL010000445.1 coordinate 425, forward strand.
GCATGCGGTCAAGGCGGCGATCGCACGACAGGTCGACCTGTCGGAGCTGCCGCTGGAAGCGCTGCAGCAGTTCAATCCGACGATCGGGCCGGACGTCTTCGAGGTGCTGAGCCTGCGCGGCTCGCTGAATGCGCGCGACGTGCTCGGCGGCACCGCGCCGGCACAGGTGCGTACCCAGATCGCGCGCCATCGGGCCCGGCTCGCCGGCTAGGCTGGTCAACTCACATTGCGGTGTGAACTTTTGCTCTAATACGCAATAAGCCTTGCATCAAGGACAGATACCCTGGCGTTGAACGTAAAGACTTGTTCATAGATGTAAGTAATTAACGCTAAAATTTTCTTCGTCCCCCGACTACCCCGGCACGCCTATCGACGGTTCGTCGCACAAGGAACCGCCTCTCATGGAAAAAAGCCGCTGCATCGTCGTCATCCTGACCTTCAATTCCGCCTCGATCGTGCGGGAGACGGTCGCGGCCGCGCTGCAGGTCAGTCCGCATGTCTACGCGGTGGATTCGTTCTCCAAGGACGGCACGCCCGACATCCTGCGCGAGCTCGGATGCACCGTCGTCCAGCGTGCCTTCAGCAACTACAGCGACCAGCGCAACTGGGCCATCTCGCAGGTCGAGCCCAACTGCGACTGGCAGCTGCACCTCGATGCCGACGAGGTGCTCGACGCCCAGTCGATCGGCGAGATCAACGCCCTGTTCGCCGGCACGCCCGCCTTCGACGCCTACCTGATCCGCCGCCGCGACTATTTCATGGGCAAGATGCTCAAGCACAGCGGCGTCAATCCGTGGCACCTGCGGCTTTTCCGTTCCGGCCAGGGCCGCTGCGAATCGCGCCTCTACGACCAGCACTTCATCAGCCCCGCGACGCCGGGTCGCCTGTCGGGCTTCATGCACGACAAGAACTCGCAGAAGCTGGCCGACTGGATCGGAAGCCACAACCGCTGGAGCGACGCCGAGGCCAAGGAGAAGCTCGGCCCCAGGGGCGCCACCGACGGCGTGCTGCAGCCCAAGCTCATGGGCGATGCCCGCGAGCGCACACGGGCGATCAAAGAGCTCTACTACAAGCTGCCGATCGGCGTGCGCGCGCTGAGCTATTTCTTCTACCGCTACGTGATCCGCCTGGGCTTCCTGGACGGCACGGTCGGTTTCTATTTCGCGTTCTTCCAGGCCCTGTGGTTCCGCATGCTGGTCGACGCCAAGATGTACGAGCAGCGCGCGCAGCGCCCGGACTGACGTCTTTTCCCTTTCCGTTTTCAGATTTCCTGTTGGAGTGATTCCTACCATGCGTCAATACAACGCTTCCAAGCGGGTGCTCGTGACCGGCGGCGCCGGTTTCCTGGGCAGCCACCTGTGCGACCGCCTTCTGGCCGAAGGCCACGACGTGCTGTGCGTCGACAACTTCTTCACCGGCACCAAGCGCAACGTCGAGCACCTGCTCGACAACCCGCGCTTCGAGCTGATGCGGCACGACGTCACCTTCCCGCTCTACGTCGAGGTCGACCAGATCTTCAACCTGGCCTGCCCGGCCTCGCCGATCCACTACCAGCACGATCCGGTGCAGACCACCAAGACCAGCGTGCACGGCGCGATCAACATGCTCGGCCTGGCCAAGCGGGTGCGCGCGAAGATCCTGCAGGCCTCGACCAGCGAGGTCTACGGCGACCCCGAGGTGCATCCGCAGTACGAGGCCTACTGGGGCCGCGTGAACCCGATCGGCATCCGCAGCTGCTACGACGAAGGCAAGCGCTGCGCCGAAACCCTGTTCTTCGACTATCACCGCCAGCACCAGCTGCGCATCAAGGTCGTGCGCATCTTCAACACCTTCGGCCCGCGCATGCACCAGAACGACGGCCGCGTGGTGTCGAACTTCATCGTACAGGCGCTGCGCGGCGAGGACATCACGATCTACGGCGACGGCCAGCAGACGCGCAGCTTCTGCTACGTCGACGACCTGATCGAGGCCATGATCCGCATGATGGCGACCGGCGACGACGTGCCCGGCCCGATCAACATCGGCAACCCGGGTGAGTTCTCGATGCTGGAACTTGCCAACAAGGTGATCGAGATCACCGGCTCCAAGAGCAAGCTGGTGCGCCTGCCGCTGCCCGCGGACGATCCGAAGCAGCGCCGCCCCGACATCTCGCTGGCCCAAAAGCACCTGGACAACTGGGAGCCGAAGACCCAGCTCGACGAAGGCCTGAGAAAGACCATCGCCTACTTCGACAAGATCCTCTCCGAACCCGTACAGAACGGCCAGACCGCCCACCCCGTGGTCGCCCGCTCGATCTGAGTCCAACACCATGAACGTCTCCATCATCGGCACCGGCTACGTCGGCCTCGTCACGGGCGCCTGCCTCGCGGACATCGGCAACCACGTCTTCTGCCTCGACCTCGACCCCGCCAAGATCGCCACGCTCAACAGCGGCGGCATCCCGATCTACGAACCCGGACTCGGCGACGTGGTGCATGCCAACGTCGAGGCCGGGCGCCTGACCTTCGCCACCGACATCCAGGCGTCGGTCGCGCACGGCGACATCCAGTTCATCGCCGTGGGCACCCCGCCCGACGAGGACGGCAGCGCCGACCTGCAGTACGTGCTGGCTGCGGCCCGCAACATCGGCCGCTACATGGAGAGCTTCAAGGTCGTGGTCGACAAGTCGACGGTGCCGGTCGGCACGGCCGACAAGGTCGCCGCCGTCATCCGCGAGGAACTCGACAAGCGCGGCCGCAGCGACCTGGGCTTCTCGGTCGTGAGCAATCCCGAGTTCCTGAAGGAAGGCGCGGCGGTCGAGGACTTCATGCGCCCGGACCGCATCGTGATCGGCGTGTCGGGCGACGCCGACGGCCGCGAGGCGCTGGTCGCCATGCGCAACCTGTACGCGCC
>JAKONL010000447.1 GCA_022701965.1 Burkholderiaceae bacterium
GAACTTGAGGACGGGCCGTTCGTCGACGGAAATCGTCTACGTGCCCTGGTGGTCGACCGAAATGTTGCCACGCTCGCGCCTCACGGTCGCGAACGGCATTCCGGCGTGCTGGAAAAGCCTGCTGACCGCGTTCATCTTGCCGATCAGGTATCGGGCATTGCGGCGCACGAAGGCGCATCGGCGCGCGATGCTCCGCTGGAGCGGGATGCTATTTTTCCGATCGTCGCCTGCGGTTGAGACGAGTCCTAAAGCAGATCGAGAAGCCTGCCCAGCAGGTGCGCCAACGCAACCAGCGCTTCCCAGAGTGCTCTCAGCGTGCGCAGGAAGTCCATGCGTTGGTCGATGTGCCGCCGGTTGCATCCACCCATGCGGCATGAGCGGCATCGTCGCCGCTGCCGCGACCGTTCAGCGCGTGAGCACGCCCAAGGCGTAGGGATCGGCGTTCGACAGACGTTCGCAGCGCGAGAAGTCCCGGCCCTGCGTCCCGTCGCAGTAGAAGGCGTTGTAGACACGGCCGAACAGTGTCGGATTGGAGACGAAAAGCACGCCGTGCTCGGGTTGCCAGTCATTGCGCGCTGCAGCGGGTGCCGACGATGCCGTCGTCGACACGTCGATCACGGTCGGAATCGGCATGAGCGCGTTGTCCGCGGATGCGGAGCTGCTGGCTTGAGACCCCGGGCCGAAGGCCGCGAGCGCCTTCTCGGCATCCTCGCCACGCCAGCGGTTTGCCAGCTCTTCCGGCTTCGGACGCGAGGTGACCGGGATCAGGAGCCCGTTGATCTGGCCGCCGGAGCCGAAGCGGTGATGCTTGGCGGCAAGAAACGCATACGCGCAAGCCGCATGGCACTGGCCGCGCACTTCCGTCTGCACACCGCTGGTGCGGATCGCCGCCGCATAGGCCTGTGCGGCTTCCGCGGTACCGCCCGTGGCATCCTCGAACACGACCTTCTGGACCTTTCCGGTCGCGAGCTGCTCGGTGAAGCTGGTGACGCTGGTGCCGTCGAGCACGCCCGAGACGCGCAACCGACTGCCTTCCATCGACAGGTCGGCGGCGGACGCCTCGGTCGTCATGGCGGGGATCGCGACAGCGAAGGCGAGCAGCGCGGAAAGAAGACACAGCGACTTGCCGATGGTTTTCATGCGGACTCCTGAGGCGTTGGAGCGGCCCTCGGACTGCGCAGGGTCGGTGAGATTCTGAAACTCTTGCGCGATCATTGCGATGACCCTTTGAGGCGTGTGAATTCTTTCTTCTTCATTTCGAGATAGTCCGTCCGCTCCACCTCGTGCAACTGGCGTGCATAGCGTTCCGTGCCGTCGAACCAGAGCGCGGCGCGCCTGTCGCGGCCCTGCATGCCCGGCGCGTCGAGATACGCGTCGATCGCCAGGTAGTAGCGCATCGTGTTGCGCTCCACGACCCCCCGGACGCCGCCGACATAGCCGGGCTCGCCCTGCGCATCCTTGCCGGACGAAGTGAAGCCGACCTTGTCGCTGCCGACGGTCGCCAGGTAACCCTTCATCGCCAGCCGTGCCGCCGTGCCGTAGGCATAGGCATAGCCCAGATGGATGAAGGTCTTGCCGCCCTCGATCGGCACCGCTTCCAGCGAGATCCGGTAGTCGCGCGTCGACAGCGGGCCGCTGGCCGCGCTCATCCGGACGTCGAGGTAGTCGGCGCCGGCCTGCGCGACGCGATAGCCGAAGTCGATGCTCTGCACGTCCTCGAGGGGCTGGTCGTATTTGCGGCCGACCGCGACGGCGAGCGAATCCCTGTTCGCGCCGACCGTGCAGTTCTTGGTGTTGAGATGGAGCATCAGCACCTCGCACCAGACCACGGGCGACTGGAGCTCGCGGCCGACATCGACGAACGGATGATCGACGACGGCGTAGATGTCGCCGCTCAGGCGATCGGACGCTTCGTTCGATGCCAGCACGAGCGGTCGCTGGAACGTGTTGTTGGACAGCTGGGGGCCGACGGCCCTGTACTTGGCCTGCAGCGCCCCGGCCCCGGAGCCCGCATCCGGCTGCGCGGTCGAGACCCCGGAAAGCATCGCGATGCAGGCGAAGGCTGCAACGGAGCGCAGGGTCGGACGGATAAGGGCGTGCAGGCTTTTCATGGGTGACGGCAGTCTTCTCTGCCGTCGGCGCATCCCTGCAGGACGGCGGCCTCAGATGCTGTGCGGATCCACGTCGATGAGCCACCGGATCACGCCCTTGCCCTCGGGCGTGCGGCGAAGATCGTGCAGCAGGGGCTGCCAGGCGGCGAGCAGGCGCTGCAGCGCCGAACGGGTGCTGCTCTCCATCAGCATCTGCGCCCGTTCCACGTTGGCGACTCGCTGGATCGCCAAGGGTATCGCCGGATAGCGCATCACGCGGTCGGCATCGGGCAGGGCGTCGGCGGCGATGCTGGCCGCTTCGAGAAAGGCCTGCGCGCTCGCCTGCGTCCGCGCGTCGGCGCGCAGCAATGCCTGGAACGCGAACGGCGGCATCGCAGCGGCGCGCCGGTCGGCGAGCTCCAGCTCGGCGAACGCCGGATAGTCGTGCCGGCGCAGCGCCATGAAGAGCGCGTGGTCGGTGTGGTGCGTCTGGATCCACATCTCCGCCGTGGCGCCCTGCGCGGCAAGGTAGGCGGCGTCGCGCCCGGCGCGTCCGGCGGACTGCATCAGCAGGCTGAAGAGCCGCTCCGGCGCGCGGAAGTCGCTGGAGAACAGCGCGCCGTCCGGATTGACGGCGGCCACCAGCGTGATGCGGCGGAAGTCGTGGCCCTTGGCGATCATCTGAGTGCCGACCAGGATGTCGACCTCGCCCGCGTGCACGGCGGCGAGCTGCGATTCGAGCGCACCCTGCAGCCGTGTGCTGTCGGCGTCGATGCGCGCCACGCGCACCGCGCCACCGCCGGGCCGCTCGACGCCGGCGAACAGCTCCGACAGGTGCTCTTCCAGCCGCTCGGTACCGCGTCCGACCGGTGCGATGTCCAGGTTGCCGCAGGCCGGGCAGGCGCGCGGCACGCGTTCGGCGAAGCCGCAGTGGTGGCAGCGCAGCGTGCGGTCGATCTTGTGGAACACGCGGTAGGCGCTGCAGTGCGGGCATTCGCTCTTCCAGCCGCAGTCGCCGCAGGCCAGCACCGGCGCGTAGCCGCGGCGGTTGAGAAAGATCATGCTCTGCTCGCCGCGCGCGATGCGCTGGCCGATGGCGTCGAGCAGGACGCCCGAGATCACCGTCTTCGACGGCTGCAGCCGCATGTCGACCAGGCGCACGGACGGCAGGGCGCCGGCGCCGATCCGCGACGGCATCGCCAGCCGCACGTAGCGCCCGCCCGGATCGTCGCCCACCGGCGGCCGGCTCTGGAACCAGCTCTCCAGCGACGGCGTGGCCGAGCCGAGGATCACCTTCGCGCCCTCGCGCTGGCCGCGCCAGACGGCCAGGTCGCGGGCCGAGTAGCGAGCGCCTTCCTGCTGCTTGTAGCTCGGATCGTGCTCCTCGTCGACGACGATCAGACGCAGCGCGGGCATCGACGCGAACACCGCCATCCGGGTGCCGAGCACGATGCGCGCCGAGCCGGCATGGGCGGCCAGCCAGCTCGCCAGGCGCTGCGGATGGGTCATGCCGCTGTGCAGCGACACCACGGCCTCGGCGCCGAAACGGGATTCGAAACGCGCCCGGAAGCGGGCTTCGAGCTGCGGCGTCAGGTTGATCTCCGGCACCATCACCAGCGCCTGCGCGGCGGGATCGGCCTCGAGCAGCGCCGCCACGGCACGCAGGTAGACCTCGGTCTTGCCGCTGCCGGTGCTGCCGAACAGCAGGAACGGGCCGGCCTCGGCATCGATCCGGCGCAGCGCCTCGGTCTGCTCGGGCGTCGCCGGCACGTCCGGCACGGCGGCCGGTCCGACCCCGCCGGGGGCCGGCGCCGTGCGGCGCCGCAGCCGTCGGGCCAGCTGCACGCCGTCGAGGTCGCGCAGCTGCGGCGGCAATGCCGACAGTGCGATCTCGCCGAGGGACCGCTGGTAATAGCGGGCGGCGAAGGCGACCAGGTCGCGCCAGGCGTCGCCGAGCGGCGCCAGCGCATCGAGCGTCGCGGCGATCGGCTTGAGCGCCGCAGGGCCGGCATCTTCGCCGTCGCCGGCGGCCGATTCGCAGCCCCAGACGACACCCAGGACCTCGCGCTTGCCCAACGGAACCCTCGCCAGCGAGCCGGGGGCGATCTGCTGCGGTGCGGAGTAGCTCAGGACATCGCCCAGCGCCGCATGCGCCGGCGTATGGACGGCGACATCGATCCGCCAGCTCACGTCTGCTGCTGCCGAGCGACCGGCCTTGTTGAGGGGAAATAGAACAAAGGCACTTAAGTCGTTGATTTGTCTGGACTTTGGAAGTCATCCAGCGTTTCTGTGGATAACTTTGTTGATATCCCTGTCGAACACGCTGCAATCCCTTGCAGATCAACGCCTGGACTGGAATGCCCCAAAAAAAAGCAGATTTCGAAATCCATATGAATCAACGACTTAGCGCTGCTATCGCTTTGGTAGCAAGTGTCGCGGGCCGTTCGAGGTTATGTGGCGCCGCAACACGCGCTTTGTGCATAAGTCGGAAGGCACAACACGTTTCGAGCTTGACAAATGCGATTTTGCCAACTTTCGTTTACATGCTTTCGAGAAAATCGCTCGCGAAGATGGCGCCCGCTCACATTGCGAGGTGCGCCATTGCTGGCTTGCCGGCGCATCAGCGGCGCAGGGCCCGCGACTGCGAATGGACCGCATCGACCAGCGCGGCGACGTGCTCCGGCGGCGTGAACTGGCTGATGCCGTGGCCGAGATTGAAGATGTGTGTCGGACCCGCAACGCTGCGGTCGGTGTGTGGCCGGCCGAAGCTCCCGAGCACCTTCGCCACCTCCTCCTCGATCCGCGCCGGCGGTGCGAACAGCACGTTCGGGTCGATGTTGCCCTGCAGCGCCTTGGCCTGCGGCCCCGTGCCCACCTTGGCCCGGGCGGCGCCGAGATTGACCGTCCAGTCGAGGCCGAGCACCTCGCAGTCGAGCGCGCGCATGTCGTCCAGCCAGAGCCCGCCGCCCTAGGTGAACACGAGCCGGGGCACCGGCGTGCCGTCGGCGTCGTCGCGCTTGAGCTGCGACAGCACGCACTTCGTGTAGGCGAGGCTGAATTCCTGGAAGGCGCCGTCCGCCAGCACGCCGCCCCAGCTGTCGAACACCATCACGGCCTGCGCACCGGCATCGATCTGGGCGTTGAGGTAGGCGGCCACGGCGTCGGCGTTGATCGCCAGGATGCGGTGCATCAGGTCGGGGCGGCTGTACATCAGCGTCTTCACGCGCCGGTAGTCGCTCGAACCCGCACCTTCGACCATGTAGCAGGCGAGCGTCCACGGGCTGCCCGAGAAGCCGATCAGCGGCACGCGGCCGTTCAGCGCCCGGCGGATGGAGGTGACGGCATCGAAGACATAGCGAAGTTTTTCCATGTCGGGCACTTCGAGCGCGTCGACCGCGGCCTCGTCGCGCACCGTGCGGGCGAAGCGCGGGCCTTCGCCGGCCTCGAACGACAGGCCCAGGCCCATCGCATCGGGCACGGTGAGGATGTCGGAGAACAGGATCGATGCGTCAAGCGGGAAGCGCTCGAGCGGCTGCAGCGTGACCTCGGTGGCGTAGTCGACGTTGGTCGCCAGGCCCATGAAGCTGCCCGCCCGGGCCCGCGTGGCGACATATTCCGGCAGGTAGCGGCCGGCCTGGCGCATCAGCCAGACGGGGGTGTGGTCGGTGGCCTGGCGCCAGCAGGCGCGCAGGAACGTGTCGTTTTGCAGGGGGGCGAAGGGCATCCGGGCATTGTCGCAGGGGCTCCTGTAGGCCCGCGCTGCGTACGGATGCCGTGCGGTCGGCCGGCTAGAAGGCCGCAGCGCGCGCGTCCAGCGGCCGGCTGGCGTCGCGCCGGTACAGCACCAGCGTCGCGATCAGTCCGCAGACGGCGGCGGCCGTCATCCACAGTCCGGGCGCGCCCTTGTCGCCGGTGAGCTCGATCAGTCCGGTCGCGATGGCCGGGGTGAAACCGCCGAAGACCGCCGTCGCCAGGCTGTAGGCGAGCGAGAAGCCCGCCGTGCGCACGCTCACGGGCATCACCTCGGTCAGCGCCACCACCATGGCGCCGTTGTAGCTGGCGTAGAGGAACGACAGCCACAGCTCGACTTCCAGCATGCGCGCGAAGCTCGGCGCGCCGACCAGCCACTTCAGCGACGGATAGGCCGTGAGGATGGTCAGCACGGTGAAGACGATCAGCAGCGGCTTGCGCCCGACGCGGTCCGACAGCGCGCCCATCACCGGCAGCCAGAAGAAGTTCGAGACGGCGACGAACAGCGTGACGATCAGCGCGTCGGTGGTGCTCAGGTGCAGCACGCTCTTGCCGAAGGTCGGCGTGTAGACGGTGATCAGGTAGAACGACACGGTGGTCATCGACACCAGCATCATCCCGGCGACGACCAGGCCCCAGTTGGCGACCATCGAGCGGAAGATCTCGCGTGCGTCGGGGCGGTGCTTGCGGGCCATGAACTCCTCGGTCTCCTGCAGCGAGCGGCGCAGCACGAACAGCACCGGCACGATCAGGCAGCCGACGAAGAAGGGCACGCGCCAATAGAAATCGGCGACTTCGGCGCTGCTGAAGGTGACGTTGAGCCAGTAGCCCAGCGCCGCCGCGACGACGATCGCGACCTGCTGGCTCGCCGACTGCCAGGCGACATAGAAGCCCTTGCGGCCCGGCGTCGCCATCTCCGACAGGTAGACCGACACGCCGCCCAGTTCCACGCCGGCCGAGAAGCCCTGCAGCAGCCGGCCGACCAGCACCAGCACCGGCGCCGCCAGGCCGATGGTCGCGTAGCCCGGCACGCAGGCGATCAGCAGGGTGCCGAGCGCCATCAGCGCCAGCGTGACGATCAGGCCCTGGCGGCGGCCGACGCGGTCGATGTAGGCGCCCAGGAAGATCGCGCCGAGCGGCCGCATCAGAAAGCCCGCGCCGAAGGTCATGAAGGTCAGCATCAGCGATGCGAACTCGTTGCCGGCGGGGAAGAAGGCCTTGGAGATCTGCGTGGCGTAGAAGCCGAACAGGAAGAAGTCGAACATCTCCATGAAATTGCCGCCGGTCACGCGCAGGACGGTGGCGAACCTGGAGGAGGGAACAGCTGTCCGGAGGACGTCGGCGGGTCGCGCGATGGTCATGGGAAGTCTCGGGTGTAAGGCGTTCGTATCAACCGGGACCTTAGGACTCCCAACCCGACCGGAAGCTGACAGCCGGCCTTCGGAAACTACCTATGCGGCGGCGCCATCGGGCCCGCCGGCGACCGTGTTCAGCTGCGGTACTTGATCGAGCAGCCGTACGGCTTGGTCGCCGAGGCGCTGATCGGCTTGCCGCTCCAGACCTCGCCGAGCGCCTTGG
>JAKONL010000481.1 GCA_022701965.1 Burkholderiaceae bacterium
ACGAAGGCGGCGGCGACCAGGCCGGCAATGGAGAACACGCCGAGCTGCGCCAGTCCGGGAAAGCCCGAGAACAGCAGCGCCGCGAAGCCGCAGACCGAGGTCAGCAGCCCGAGCCGGACCGTCGGCCAGTTCAGGTCGCGCCAGCGCTGCCAACCGGTGCCCGGCACGGCCGCGCCGCGCGCCTGGATCAGGTAGTAGATGGCGTAGTCGACGGTCTCGCCGATCAGGGTGCTGCCGAAACCCATCGTGAGCCCGTGCACAGAACCGAAAACCAGTGCGACGGCGGCCGTGCCGGCCACCACGCCGGTCAGCACCGGCAGCAGCGCGATCACCAGCGCGCGCGGCGACGCGAAGGCCAGCAGCAGCAGGCCGCCCATCACGACCGCGCCAACGACCGCCAGGTGGATCGCCTCCCCCTTGATCTTGTCGCGGCTCTGCACCGAGAACACCGGCGCGCCGCTGAGCAGCAGGCGCGGCTTCTCGGCGGCACTACCGCCGCCCCCGCCTATCGCATTGACCGCCTTGTCGAATTCGGCCTGCACGCGAGCGATCGCCGCGGCCTGCGCATCGAGGTCGCTGCCCGACGCCCTGGTGGTGGTGAGCAGCATCGCGCGCGGCACCGTGCGCGACACCCAGACGCCGTTCTCGGTGCGCGGCGAACTCGCGGGAATCAGCGCTTCGGCGATGCGCTGCGTCTCGCCGGTGGGGTCGCGCTCGAACAGCGGCCGCACCAGGTTCCCCGCCGGCGTGCCGAGCATCGACAGCGTGTCGACGATCGCGTCGCGCAGGCCGGCCTCGCTGAAGCGCTCGGGCGTGACGTCGGGCGAGAGGTGGTAGCGGTGGTCGAAGACGAAGGTGCCGGCCTCCTGCCAGTCGCTGGTGTCGCCGTTCTGCACCTGCTCGAACAGGCCGCTCGAGCGCATCGCCTTGCCGAGCGCACGCGAGACGTCGGCGCGCTGGGCGGCATCGCGGCCACCCTCGATGCCCAGCATCAGCGTGCGCGAGGCGACGCCGCTCTGCAGCTGCTCGATCAGCACGCGCTGCCGCGCGTCGGGGCTCGCCGGCAGGAAGGCCGACAGGTCGGCGCTGAACTGCGTGCGCGAGATCACGGCCACACCGGCCAGCACTGCAAACAGCCAGACGATGAGCACCAGCGCGCGGCGCCCTCGTCCCGGCGCCGCCGACGTCGCCGCGGTCACTGGGCCGTGCCCGCGCGGCGCGGCGAGATCGTCATCACCGAACGGTCGCCGCCGCGAAACTCCATCTCGACGCCCAGCACCTCGCCGCCGCGACCGGACAACCGCAGCGAATCGACCTGGGACGCGAGCCGCTCGTCGATCGGCGCGAGGTCGATGGCCCACTCGTTCGCGGAACCGGTGACCTTCGTCCTGAAGTACCGCTGGAGCACGGTGGTGTTGCCCGCCAGCGTCGCACGCATCGCCTCGACCAGCCCGAGCAGCTCCGGAATGCTGTCGAGCGTCATGCTGCGGGTGCGGCCTCCGCGCGAGAGCACCAGGGCGTTGCCGTCGACCGACATGGTCTCGACGCGCGGCGACAGCGTCTTGCGCACCAGCTGGTCAGGCGCCGTGAAGCTCAGCGTGCCGCTGGCCGCCAGCGGGCCGTCGAATCCGCGCACGTAGCGCTGCTCGACGAAATTGGCCTCGCCGTGCTTTTGTTTGCCCAGGAGGCCCATGAGTTCACTCAGGTCGAACGCCCAGGCCGGCACGGCGGCCATCAGCAGCAGCGCGGCCAGTGCCGCGAGGTCACGCGCGAGACGCGTCTTCAAGCCAGAAATCATGGAAATTGAACCAGTTGTAGGGGTAGGCGCGGCACAGCGTCTCCAGCCGCGAGACGTAGGCCTGGACCGCCGCATGGATGCGCCGTTCCCGCTCTGCCGGATCCTTGATGCGTTCGCTGAAGTCGGCGAGCGGCTCGAACCGCACATCGTAGCGATGGCCCCCGACGTAGAGCCCCGCCATGAAGAACACCTTGCGGCGCAGGATCGCCGCGAGCCGGAACGGTCCGTCGTTGAAGGTGGCGGGCAGGCCCAGGAAAGGCAGCACCACGGCGCTGCCGCGCGACTGGCCCGACGGGTCCTCGGCCGCCGGCAGCGTGCGGTCGGCCAGTAGGCCGCCGAGACCGCCGCCGTCGAGCCAGTCGCGCAGCGCCAGCATCGAATGCGGCTGGCCCAGCGCGATCACGTTCGGCCGCATGCGCGGGATGCTGATCGCGTTGAGGATCTCCATGATCCGCTGCGCGTTGCCGGTGAACATCAGCATCGCGATGCGCAGGCCCTCCTGGTCGGCGCTCTGCTGCTTGCACGCGCCCAGCGCCTCGAAGCTGCCGATGTGCGCGCCCAGCATGATCGCGCCGCGTCCCTCGACGGCCTCGGTCTCGACCGGCTCCTGGCCGCTCACGCGGACGTCGAAGAGCTCCAGGTGGCCGCGCAGGAAATAGACCCGGTCGAGCACCGTGGCGCCGAAGCCGTGCAGCAGCCGGAAGACGTCGACCCAGCCCGCCCGGCGGCCGAGCGCGCGACCGAGGTAGCGCCGCGCGTTGAGGCGCACCTGCGGCATGAACAGCAGGAAGTAGAGGCACGTCGGGTAGAGGATCGAGCGCGTCGCGCGGCGTCCGAAGCGCAGCGCCATCCAGCACACGACGCGCAGCGCCAGCATGTTGCTGCGCTCGGGCGCCCGCGCCCATCCGGCCGCTCCGGCGATCGGCTCGGCCATCAGCCCGGTGCTCCGCCCGCCACCCACCGTCCGCTGGCCGCCAGCGTGTCGCCGCACCGCACCTCGAAGCGCACGCCGCGCGACGCGCCGGGTTCGGGTTGCAGCACGATGTCGATGGTCGCGCCCGGACGCACCGGCGCCAGGAACTTGACCGCAGCCAGCGTCGGATGCGGGCCGAGTCGCGCGACCATCGCCGGAACGCGCGCGATCGCCTCCATGACCTCCGAGACCAGCAGCGCGCCGGGCAGCAGCG
>JAKONL010000495.1 GCA_022701965.1 Burkholderiaceae bacterium
CCGAAGGCCTTCTCGATCTTCTTGTCGGTGCGGTACTGGCTCAGCGCGTAGACCGCCCAGATGGCCGCCGGCAGCCAGCCGATGAGCGTGACCTGCAGGATCAGGCAGATGATCCCGGCGATCGGACGCCCGATGGTGAAGAAGGCGACGAAGGGCAGGAAGATGGCGAGCAGCAGGCGCATGGTTCGATGAGTCGGTGATGGGTTGACGTGTTCCATGCATGTTGGTCCGGCATGCCGTCCCTGCCTGCCAGCCGATGCCCCGTCCGTCCGCCCCGCTCAGAACCGTTCGTGGGGCAGGAGATAGCGCCACTGTCCCGGCGCCAGCCCGGCGAGCGGCACGCGGCCGACGCGGATGCGCTTCATCGCCAGGATGCGCAGGTCGACGCTGTCGCACATCTGGGCGATCTGCCCCGGCCACGACCCCTTGATGGCGAAGCGCAGGCCAGTGCGCTCGCCGTCCTCGCTCTGGCGGCCGATGCTCACGCGCGCCGGCAGCATCGCGCGGCCGTCCACCACCGGCGACTGGTTGAGCCGGTGCAGCGCCCGTGGGTCCACCGCGCCGGCGACGTCGACCATCACCTCGTTCTCGATCAGGCCCGCGTCCTCGACCAGCTTGCGCTCGATGCGCGGGTCCTGCGTGAAGACGATCAGCCCGCCGGCGCCGGTCTCCAGCGGCGTCAGGCAGCGCTGGTTGGCGAAATGGCGCTGCAGCGTCGGGCGCTGGGAGGTGTCGTCGGCCGCGCGCCGGTCGGCGAACAGCAATCTCGCGACCGGTGCGTCGAAGGCGATCTTCGGCGGCTTGTTCAGCACGATCGTCACGACCTGCACCGGCTCGGGTCGCGCGTCCCTGTCGACCTCGACCTGCTGGCCATCGCGCACGCGCGCCTGCGGCACCTCGACGCGCTGGCCGTCGACGCGCACGGCGCCGTTCTCGATCAGCAGTTCGGCTTCGCGGCGCGAGCAGCCGGTGTCGGCGGCCACGCGCTTGGCCAGGCGGATGCCTTCGTCGTCCGGGTTGGTTCTCATCGGGGTCCTGTCGAATGCCGTCGGATGCGATCGACGTGCGCGGCCAGCGAGCGCGCGGCCATCGGCCACATGCGCTCGGGCACGTCGGCATAGGCGATCGGCAGCCAGTCCTGCGGCGTGCCGTCGGGCAGGGCGCGCATGGCCGCGAGGATGCGCGCCTCGCGCTTGAGGCGGTGCATGCGCAGGGCGGCGATGGCGTCGCGGGCGCTGCCGATCGCGTAGCCATGCGCGGGCAGGATGAAGTCGACGTCGCCCGCGGCGCAGACCTCGTCGAGCCGGGTCAGCGAATCGAGGTAGTCGGTCATGTCGCCGTCCGGCGGATCGACCACCGTGGTGCTGCCGTTGAGCACGTGGTCGCCGGAGAACAGCAGGCCGTCCTCCTCCAGCACCAGGCACAGGTGGTTGGCCGCGTGGCCGGGCGTGCGGACGGCGCGCAGCGTGTGCGTGGTCGTGCCGGACTCGTCCCGCAGCACCAGCCGCTCGCCGTCGGCCAGCGCGCGGTCCGGGATGAAGTGCGATGCGGGCCGCGCGGTCGGTGCCGACGGCAGCCCGAGGATCGGCGGATTGCTCCTGCACAGTGCCTGCAGCGGCGCCGCGCCCGGCGAATGGTCCGCATGCGAGTGCGTGCAGACGATGGCGCGGACATCGCCGCCGGTGGCCTCGACGAGCCGCGCGGTGTGGTCGTCGTCGCGCGGACCGGGATCGATCACGATGAAGCCGGTGGAGGTGTCGCCGACGATGTAGCTGTTGGTGCCGGGACCGGTCATGGGGCCGGCGTTGGGCGCGGTGAGCCGGCGCAGGTTGCGCAGCAGCGCGACCGGCGTCTCGCTCTGCCAGTCGAGCGCATGCAGGATCTGGCCGTCGGGACAGACCAGCACCAGCTCGCCGAAGGGCGGCTCGTGCGCCATGTAGCGCGCTTCCTCGCCGCGCAGCAGGCCCGCGCGCGGACAACTCGTGAACAGCGGCTGCTCCGTGGCGCAGGCGTCGAGCACCGCGTCGACGCTCGCGTAGGCCGCCATGCGCTCCAGCGTCCGCACGGTCGGGAAGATCATGAAGAAGCCGCCCGCCGCATGCCGCTGCAGCGCCTCGGCCGGACGCACCCAGACCGGCTCGAACTGCTCGGTCTCGTCGGCCACCGGCGTCTGGCCGTCGGGCATGCGCGCGACCAGGAAGGGCACGTCGAAGCGCCTGGGCAGGTCGCGGTCGGTGATCCAGTGGGCGAAGGTGAAGACGCGGTCGGTCGCGAGCAGCAGGCCGCGCGCGGCGCACTGCGCGACGAACGGCTCGGTGCCGGCGGCGGTGCTGCGGTCCATGGCGGCGATGGTCGCGGCGTCGACCGGGCGCCCGTCGTCCGCGCGGCGCGCGAGCAGCACGCCGAGTTCCTCGAAGCTCTCGCGCAGCGCTGCGACGGCCTGCGTGAGCTGCTCCCGGCTCTGCGTCGGCCGCCGTGCGGCCACGCGCTGCGCCTCGGCCTCGCGCGCGTCGCCGTCGTCGATGCGGCCGCCGGGAAACACATAGGCGCCGGGCGCGAAGCTCGCGGTCGCGGAGCGCCGCGTCATCAGCACTTCCACGCCATGGGGCGTGTCGCGCAGCAGCAGGACGGTGGCGGCCGGCCGCAGGGGCGCGGGCTCGCGGTGCGGGTGGCTTTGTTGGGTGGGGCGGACCATGCGTCGATTATCGGCAGCATGGCAAGATCGTCCGATGCTCGTCAATTGCGTGGTCTACGAAAACGGTTCCAAGCTCGCCGACATACCGGTCGCCGAGATCAGCGACTACCTCTCGATGCCCGGCTGCTTCATCTGGGTGGCGCTGCACGATGCGACGCAGGAGGAACTCGTCGAGCTGCAGCACGAATTCGACCTGCATCCGCTGGCGGTCGAGGACGCGCAGAACGGCCACCAGCGGCCCAAGGTGGAGGAGTACGGCGACTCGCTGTTCGTGGTGCTGCACCTGCTCG
>JAKONL010000055.1 GCA_022701965.1 Burkholderiaceae bacterium
CGCTGAACCTGGTGTTCGGCGTCGCGGCGGCCTGGGCCATCGCCAAGTACGAATTCCGCGGCAAGGCCGTGCTCACCACGCTGGTCGACCTGCCGTTCGCGGTGTCGCCGGTGGTGGCGGGCCTGATCTACGTGCTGGTGTTCGGCGCGCAGGGGTGGTTCGGCCCGTGGCTGGCCGAGCACGACGTCAAGATCATCTTCGCCGTGCCCGGCATCGTGCTGGCGACGGTCTTCGTGACTTTCCCGTTCATCGCGCGCGAACTCATTCCGCTGATGCAGTCGCAGGGCACCGACGAGGAGCAGGCGGCCATCGTGCTGGGCGCTACCGGCTGGCAGACCTTCTGGCGCGTGACGCTGCCCAACATCAAGTGGGGCCTGCTCTACGGCGTGATCCTGTGCAATGCGCGGGCGATGGGCGAGTTCGGCGCGGTGTCGGTGGTGTCGGGCCACATCCGCGGCCAGACCAACACCATGCCGCTGCATGTCGAGGTGCTCTACAACGAATACCAATCGGTCGCCGCGTTCGCCGTGGCCTCGCTGCTGGCGATCCTGGCGCTCGTCACGCTGCTGATCAAGACGGTCATCGAGTGGCGCCACGAGCGCGAGATGAAGCTGATCGCCGAACTGCCGCCGGAACGACCGCCGGCCACGCCCTGACGAGATAGAGAGAACAAGACATGAGCATCGAAATCCGCAACATCAGCAAGCAGTTCGGCGACTTCCGGGCGCTGAACGACGTCAATCTCGACATCGCCTCGGGCGAACTGGTCGCGCTGCTCGGTCCTTCGGGCTGCGGCAAGACCACGCTGCTGCGCATCATCGCGGGGCTGGAGACGGCCGACGCCGGCAGCATCCTGTTCTCCGGCGAGGACACGACCGAGGTGCATGTGCGCGAGCGGCAGGTCGGCTTCGTGTTCCAGCACTACGCGCTGTTCCGCCACATGACGGTGTTCGAGAACGTCGCGTTCGGCCTGCGCGTGAAGCCGCGCAACCAGCGCCCCAGCGACGCGCAGATCAAGGCCAAGGTCACCGACCTGCTCAAGCTGGTGCAGCTCGACTGGCTGGCCGATCGCTATCCGTCGCAGCTCTCGGGCGGCCAGCGCCAGCGCATCGCGCTCGCCCGCGCACTCGCCGTCGAACCGAAGGTGCTGCTGCTCGACGAACCGTTCGGCGCGCTGGATGCCAAGGTGCGCAAGGAGCTGCGGCGCTGGCTGCGCCGGCTGCACGACGAGCTGCACGTGACCTCGATCTTCGTCACGCACGACCAGGAAGAGGCGCTCGAGGTCGCCGACCGCGTGGTCGTGATCAACAAGGGCCGCATCGAGCAGGTCGGCTCGCCGCAGGAGGTCTGGGACCATCCGGCGAGCCCGTTCGTCTACGGCTTCCTGGGCGACGTCAACCTGTTCCACGGCCGGGCCAACGACGGCGAGGTGCAGCTCGACGGCATGCGGCTCTCGTCGCCCGAGCACGTCGGTGCCCAGGACGCGAAGGCGATGGCGTACGTACGGCCGCATGACCTCGAAGTCACGCGCTACGTACCCGGAGCAAGCGGCACGGGCGGCATCGTCGCCACGCTCGCGCGCGCGATCGTGGTCGGCCCGACGGCGCGGCTGGAACTCCAGCCGGTCGAGTCGAATCCCGATAATCCGGCATCCGGGACCATCATCGAAGCGCAACTTCCTGCGCAACAGTTCCGGGACCTGGGTCTGAAGGATGGCGACACCGTCGTCGCCACGCCGCGGAGGGCCAAGGTGTTCGTCGAAGATTGGGTGTCTCCTTGATCCACTGGTATTTCCGCTCGCCACGCCGGGCCCTGGCGCTGATCTGCGCCGCCTGCCTCGCCATGCTCGCCTTCGGCGCCTACCTGCAGCACGTCGTCGGCCTGGAACCGTGCCCGATGTGCATCGTGCAGCGCTACGCGCTGATGCTGGTGGCTGTGTTCACCGCCCTGGGCGCCTTGGCGCGGGGCCGCACCGGCCAGCGCATCGGCAGCGGCCTCGCGCTGCTGCTGGCGATCGGCGGCGCGTTCACGGCCGCCAAGCAGAGCCTGCTGCAGTGGTACCCGCCGGAGGTCGTGACCTGCGGGCGCGACATCTACGGAATGATCGAGACCTTCCCGCTGCAGCGCGCGCTGCCGATGATCTTCCGCGGCAGTGGCGACTGCACCAAGATCGACTGGACGTTCCTCGGCCTGTCGATCGCGAACTGGTCGTTCATCGCGTTCGCCGTCTTCGCGGTGCTGCTGCTTCTGCTGATCGTGCGGCGCACGCCGATCACGGTCGCGCCGGCCGGACTGCGTCCGGTCGCCTGAAGCGGCTCAGCCCTTGCCCCGGACTCCGGCGAATTCCGGAACGAGCGCGCCGACCGCAGCGAGCGTCGCCTGGCGCTGCGCCACGGTGGCCGCGGTCGCACCGGTCAGGTAGGCCGTCACGAGCAGCGGCGCCGCGTCCGTGGCGGGCGGCCACACGATCGCGATGTCGTTGCTCGTGCCGTTGCCGCCCGAACCCGTCTTGTCGCCGACCCGCCAGCCTGGGGGCAGGCCGGCACGGATCTGCCTGTCGCCGGTGGTGTTGCCGACCAGCCAGGCCTGCAACCGCTCGCGCGAAGCGGCCTCCAGCGTCCTGTCGACCAGCAGTTTCCTCATCAGGCCGGCCATCGCCGCGGGCGTGGTCGTGTCGCGCTCGTCGCCCGGCGTGCCTTCGTTGAGCAGCGGCTCGTTGCGGTCGAGTCGCGTGACCCGGTCGCCGAGTGCACGCGCGAAGCCGGTGAGTCCGGCCGGGCCGCCGAAGCTCGCGAGCATCAGGTTGGCGGCGGTGTTGTCGCTGACGGCGACGGCCGCCTCGCAGAGCTGCGCCATCGCCATCGTCCTGCCGGCGTTCGGGCCCGTCACCGGGGAATACGGAACCAACTCCGCGGTCGGCGGAATGGCAACGGCACGCGCGAGGTCGTCGAGGCCGCTGTCCGCGCGCTGGACGACGAAGGCCGCCGCGAGGAACTTGAAGGTGCTGCACATGGGAAAGCGCTCGTCGGCACGGTAGGCCAGCGTGCGGCCCGAGCCGGTGTCGAGCATGAAGACGCCCAGGCGGCCGCCGCTCGCCGCCTCGATGCGCCGGAACGACTCGTCCTGGCCGGCGGGCCGTGCCGGAGCACCAACCGCTGCCGTGACCAGCATCCCGCCGATGCCGAGGGAAAACAGCCGTCGATGCATGCCGCCGCCGGTCAGAGCGGCAGCGTGTCGAACGCGGCGTAGGCGGTGGCGAGCCAGGTCTTGACGCGCTGGCGTTCGAGCAGGCCCAGCGCGTGCGCGCCCTCGCGGTCGTTCACGGCCTTCCAGAAGCTGGTGTTGTGCGCGTCGATCTTGCGCATGCTCGCCTCGTGCAGGCGCGGCAGGGTGATCACGCGGGCCGCGGCGTCGGTCGCCTTGGTCATCGACGGCGAACCGAGCAGCACGCCGAAGTCGCTGCCGCGGCCGTAGTTCTGCACCACGATGTAGTTCGGGCGATGGCCGAAGGTGTCGATGAGCGTGCCGAGCAGGTCGCTCGAATCCTTGCCGTCGTCCATCACGTGCCAGAAGTTGACCGCCACGCCGAGCTCGGCGAAGACGTCGAGCAGGTCGGATTCCTTGATCCAGCGGGCCAGCGGCGCCAGCGTCTGCGCCGCGAGGTCGACGATCACGTTCTGCTGCGGGTTGCTCTCGAAGCCGTTGACGATGGTGTCGAGCCCTTCGAAGCTGTCGACCACCACCGGCGAGGCGAAGCCTTCGTAGAAGCGCGTGAACGAGCTGTGCGAGCGGTCGGTGTCGAAGCCGGTGAAGGGGCGGTTGCGGTCGATGAAGTACTGGGCGAGCACGCGCGCGGTGACCGACTTGCCGACACCGCCTTTTTCGCCGCCGATGAAATTGATGGAGCTCATGTGGTTTCCGATGGAAGAGGATCTTGGAGGAGGGAGGAGGGCAACCGCGCCGATTCGAGGAAAACCGCACGGAATCAGCCGCGCATTTTAGGTGCCGCGTCGAGCCAGTCCTTGCGCGAGCGGATGCGATTCGAGCCGGTCGCGCATGCGTCGCTTCCACGGCGCGGGCAGCGCGGACGCCTCTGTCATCGCCGGCCAGGCCGCGCGTGCCGCACGCACGGTGTCGGCGATGGTGCGCCGCGTCAGGGGCTCGTTCACGCCGGCCGAGTAGCAGAAGGCGCGCACCGAGGCTGGCGTGAAGAACGGCGGGCGGGAGGCGCGCGATGTCGTGGCGGGGGCCTTGGGGCGCGGTGGCTGGGGCACCAGCGGCAGCGCATGGCCGTCGGCGCCCTGCATCGCGTCGTAGGCGACGATGTCGTAGGCCGGCGCGAGGCGCGGCGCGATCCCGTCGGCATACAGCACGCCGAAGTTCTTCAGGTGCGCATCGGGATTGCCGAGCAGGTCGTTCACCACCAGGCGCCGGACGAGTTCCAGCACCGCCGCTTCGCCCAGCGACGCGAAGGCCTGCATCGCGAGCGCCATCGCGAGGTAGCTCGATCCGTACTTGTGCTGCGGATCGACGGCCAGCACCTGCGCGAAGTCCTCGAAGTGGATGCGCCGGGCGCCGTCGCGATCGAAGCGGGTGACGGCCAGGAATTCGGGTTCGTCGGGCAGCGCGTAGCTGTGCTCGGCGTCGATGGCCGATAGCGGCGCGAGCCGGGCCTCGCAGGTGTCGACGCCGGCCGCGCGCGCCAGGTCGAGCGAGAGCATTTCCAGCTGCGGCATGTGCGGCCGGCCGGCGACCGGCAGCTTGGCGATCACGCGCGTGCTGCTGCCGGCGCGGGTGCGCGCCACGTAGCGCCCGCCCTGGAGGCGCAGGCCCAGCTTGGGCTGCACGCCCGAGACGGAGATTCCCTGCGGCATCGGCAGCGCGGTCACCGTCATCTCGAGCGCATCCTGGTCCTGCGTGACCAGTCGCTGCAGCGTCGCGCGGTCGACGGTCGCGGGCCGCGCGCTGACGGCGCCCGGGAGGTCGCCGCCGCAGGCCGCCAGCAGTTCGAAATGGTCGTCCTCGCGGCAGCCGCGCAGTTGCGCGATATGGGTTCGGAGGACGCCCTCGGGAAGAAGGTTCTGGAAGAAAGCCGGCAGGCGTCCGCCCTGGGCGTTGAAGAGCGGATTGCGCACGTCGCTCCAGAGCGCCGACTGCGCCGCGCCGTCGGCCGCCAGCATCGACAGCGACAGCACCTGCGCGGGCGGCGAGGCCACCAGCGCCGGCTCGGCCACGAAACGGCACAGGTCGGCGAACTGGAACAGCTTGCCGAACGGCTGCGTGCCGAGCGCGATGTCGAGGATCTTGACGTTCATCGCCCGTCACCCATGCCGGTACCGGTCTCGGGTCCGTCGATCGCCGGCAGGGCGCCGGCCAGGCGGTCGCCGATGCGGGTGGCGACCGGCCGGTAGAC
>JAKONL010000073.1 GCA_022701965.1 Burkholderiaceae bacterium
CGATACGGATGCGGATAAAGATTTCTTGACAATCAGAAGTTTACAAACGGCTACAAATCAATTCGCACATTTATTTGAGCGCTTGTCCTACACACGACTCACATCGCCTTCAGGAAAGCAAATATGAATTCTTTAGAACTATGTACTTGGAACAAGTCGGGTGAAAAGTGTTGCTAAACATTCACACCCGATCGAATCAAAAACTTGGATTTTCAAAACAAGTTATTGGTACCGTGCGTTTTTTACAAATCGGGTAATAAAAAGGTTTTAACTTTGCGATTCAAAACCGGTAGGTTCCGCCGATGCCGGCCGTCCAGGTGCGACCTGGCGCGGGTTCGAAATAGCGCGCGTTGCCTTCGTTGACAATGACCGAGCCGACGATCCGGCGACCGAGCATGTTGTCGATGCGGCCGAAGGCGTTGAACTCCCAGCGTTGCCAGCGCATGACGTAGCCGCCCTGCAATGCCGCCACCGCATAGCCAGGCGCGTTCGCGGTGTTGGCATCGTTGGCCGCGATACGGCCCAGGGCACGCAGTTCGGCACCGGCACGCCAGCCCTGCGGCGGCGCGTAGCCGAACGCCACGAACATCGACTGCCTGGCGATGCCGGGAATGCGGTTGCCGGCCGGAACGGCATTGAATCCGTCGCTGTAGCGCGCATCGAGCCAGGTGGCGGCGACCTGCGTGCGCCAGTGGCCGGCGGTCTCGTGCAGCCAGCCGAGCTCGAAGCCTTCGCGTTTCGTGCGTCCCGCGTTCTGGAACGTGGCGCGGCCGCCGACGTTGGTCGCGGTGACGATCTCGTCGTCGGTCCGGGTCTGGAACACGGCCGCGGTCAGCAGGCCGTCGGCGACGCGGGCCTTGGCACCGGCCTCGACGCTCGTGTTCACCGATGGCTGCAGCGCGAAGTTCAGGCCCGCGCTGCCGTTCGGGCGGTAGGAGAGCTCGTTGAGCGTCGGCGTCTCGAAACCGCGCCCGGCGGAAACGTAGAGATTGAGGTCGCGCGTGGCGGCATAGCGCAGCGCCGCAGCCGGCAGCGTTTTGCCGTAGCGCGCGTCGCCGCTGTCGTCGCCGTTGATGCCGCGCACGTAGCGGTCGTCCGAATCGAAACGCACGCTGCTGCGGCGCACGCCGGCTTCGAGCGACCAGCGCTCGGCGAAGTCCCAGCGCGTCTGCAGGTAGGGGTCGACGTTGGACACCGTGTTGCGCTCGTCGCGCCGCAGCCGGCCTTGCGTGCCGAGCTGGCGCGGCGCCGCCGTCGTGCCCAGGAAGTTCTCGTAGCCCCGGCGCTTCTCGTCGAGCGTGTCGTAGGCCACGCCGAAGGCCAGGTCGAACGGGCTGCCGGCCAGCTGCAGGTGCGAGGTCCAGCGCGCGTCGAGGCCGGCATAGCGGCGCTTGAGGTCGATCACGCCGCCCGCGCTCAGCGGATTGGCCTGCGTCGCCGGCGGGATCGACTGGAACTGGGTGGTCTCGCGCTCGCCGCCGTAGAGCATCAGCCGCAGGTCGTTCCTGGCGTCGACGCGCTTCTCGTACAGCAGGCCGAGCTGCGTCTGGTCGACGGTCTTGCGCGTGTCGTACTGCGTGGCGAGCGCGGCGCCGCGGCGGTTGGCGTCGAGCTGCGCCTGCGTGAGGCCGAGCGGGTCCTGCGCGTCGATGCGCACGCTGTTGGCGACCAGCGTGAGCTTGCTGCCGTCGTCCAGCCGGAGGCCGAGCTTGGCGTTGCCGATGTCGCGGGTGGCGGCGCTGTGGTCGCGCCAGCCGTCGGTGCGGAAGCGGCTGGTGCTGAGCACGTAGTCGACGTTGCCGCTCGCACCGCTCGCCCTGGCGCCGAGGCGGTAGGTACCGTCGCTCCCGCCGGCGGCCGACAGGCCCAGCGTCGGCGGGCCTTCTCCGTCCTCGGTGAAGACCTGGATCACGCCGCCCGACGAATTGCCGTAGAGCGCCGAGAACGGCCCGCGCAGCACCTCGACGCGATCGGCCGACCCGATGTCGATGTTCGAGCTCTGCCCCTGGCCGTCGGGCAGCGTGGCCGGGATGCCGTCGATGTAGAGCCGCACGCCGCGCAGGCCGAAGGTCGAGCGCGCGCCGAAGCCGCGGATCGAGATCTGCAGGTCCTGCGCGTAGTTCTGGCGGTTCTGCACCTGCAGCCCGGGCACGCCGCCGAGGCTTTCGGAAAGGTTCACCTGCAGCCTGCCGTCGCGCAGTTGCTGACGGTCGACCAGGTCGACCGAGCCCGGCATGTCGAACGGCACCACTTCGCCGCGCGGCGTCGTCACGGTCACGGGACGCAGGCTCGGGGCGGCATCGGCTGCCGCGTCGGTGGCTGGCACTGCGGAGGTCTGCGCCTGGAGCGCTGCGGAAAGGAGGGCCAGGAAGGCCGTTGCGGCGATTCTTTTCATGGCGCCGATTCTGAGGGCGTCCCCCGCATTTCCATCTTCAGGTGCCGTGCCGTCCTGCCGACTCCGGAGTCGGCGACCTTCGCCGGCACGCCGCAGGCCACGATGCGACCACCCTCCCCGCCCGCGCCGGGACCGACGTCGATTACCCAGTCGCTCGCGGCGACCACGCGCATCTCGTGCTCGACCACGACAACCGTGTTGCCGGCCTCGATCAGCCGGTCGAACTGCGCCATCAGCCTGTCGACGTC
>JAKONL010000612.1 GCA_022701965.1 Burkholderiaceae bacterium
CCGCTGGCCGCAGCGCGCGAGGTGGATGCGCGGCTCGCCGCCGGCGCGAGCCTGCCGCTGGCCGGCGTGCCGTTCACCGTCAAGGACAACCTCTGGCTCGGCGGCCGGCCGGCGACGTTCGGCTCGAGGGTTTTCGAGGACTTCGTCGCGCCACGCGACTCGTGGTGCGTGGCGCGTCTGCGTGAACTCGGCGCGGTACCGCTGGGCGTCACCAACTGCTCGGAGTTCGCCTGTAAGGGCATCACCGCCACGCCGCTGCACGGCGCGACGCGCAACCCGTGGGATTCGGCACGCACGCCGGGCGGGTCGTCCGGTGGCGCGGTGGCGGCGGTCGCGTCGGGCATCGGGCCGATCGCGCTGGCGACCGATGCGGGCGGCTCGGTGCGCCGGCCCGCCGCGCACACCGGGCTGGTCGGCATGAAGCCGACACTCGGCCGCGTGCCCGACCCGTGGGGCTTCGACGACCCGAACCACCTGCTGTCGGTGGTCGGGCAGATCGGCCGCGACGTGGAGGACGTGGCCCTCGTGCTGGACGCGCTCACCGCCTGGGCGCCGGCCGACACGCGGTCGTCGCCGGCCTTCGCGGTGCCGGATGCGATGGCATCGCTCAAGGCGCCGCTGCGGCCGATGCGTCTGGCCTGGTCGCCGCACCTCGGTTGCGGGCTGGCCATCGACGACGACGTGCGCTCGACGCTGGAAGCCGCCATCGACGCGCTGCGCCGCGCCGGCTGGCACATCGTCGAAGCCGATCCGGCCTGGCCGCCGGGCGCGAGCGAGTACCCGCTGATCGCCTTGCAGCAGGCCGCGCTGGCCCAGCGCTTCGGCGCGATCTGGCGTGCGACGCCAGAACGCCTGGATCCGGACATCGGCGCGCAGATCGAGCTCGGCTTCGGCGTTTCCGGCATGCGGGTGATGGAGCTGATGAAGCTGCGCGAGGACTTCCACGCGAGCTTCACGCGCTTCTTCGACCGGGTCGACGGCTTCGACGCGCTGCTCTGCCCGACGAGCCCGGTCGAGGCCTGGCCGCT
This sequence comes from Burkholderiaceae bacterium, assembly GCA_022701965.1. The sequence continues at coordinate 1,029 of JAKONL010000612.1, forward strand.
CGGCAGCCTCGGCCCTTCTCGGATCGGCGGAAAACCGGCCGGACCGCGCGGCCACGCGGCCTTCACGCCGATCTTCAACTACGGCGGCGTGCCCGCGATCTCGTTGCCCTGCGGCACCGGCCGGCAGGGACTCCCGCTCGGCCTGCAGATCGCCGGGCCGCGTTTCGCCGATGCGCGCGTGCTGCGGCTGGCGTGGCATGCGGAGCAGGTGTTGGGAGCGGGGGCGCTGTCGCCGATGATGGACTGACGGCGCGGGGCGACGCCCGGCCGCTAGCCGAACAGCACTTCCGCGAGGTCCACCTCGCGCACCTCCTGTGCATCCAGGTTCAGCGCCTTCTCGATGTGCGTCAGGTGTTCGGTCATGAGCGCCGCGGCGCCTTCGGTGTCGCCGCGTTCGATGGCTTCGATGAGCAGCGCGTGTTCGTCGTTGGGACAGGCGACGGCCGTCGGCGCCTCGAAGGTCAGGATCGCCAGGCAGGTCAGCGGCGTGAGTTCGCGCATCAGCCGCGCGAGGATGCTGCTGCCCGACAGCTCGGCCAGCAGCACGTGGAAGTCGCCCGACAGCCGCACCGCCCGTCGCCGGTCGCCGCGCGCGTGCGCCTGCTGCTCGCGCTTGACCAGCGCGCGCAGCTGCCGCACGGCCGTCGGCGCCTTGCCCGCGGCGATGCGCCCGATCAGCCGCGCCACGGCGGCCGGCTCCAGCGTGCGGCGGACCGACAGCACGTCGTGCGCCTCTTCCGCGCTGGGCGTGGTGACGAAGGCGCCGCGGTTCGGGATCAGCGTGACGAGCTGCTCCACCGCCAGCCGCTGCAGCGCGCCGCGCACCTGCGTGCGGCTGACCGCGAAGAGCTCGGCCACGCGTTCCTCCGACAGCTTGGTGCCGGGCAGCAGCCGGTGCTCGACGATGGCGTCGTAGATGCTCTGGTGGATGTCCGCCCGGCTGGCCACGCTGCGCGTCGCAGGCGCGGCCTTCGCGGCGGCGGTGGATTTGGGTGGGGTCATCGATGGAGGCGGTTGCAAGAGTCGTGCGAGCGTCGGGTGGCTGGTGCCTCCGACGGTATCGAGGATGGATACAAACGAGGGACGGATCGTATCCACATCGCCGATCCTGGCACGCTTCTGGCGTCTTCGATCCCTTTGCCCACGCCTCCAAAGGAAACCATGCCGGACCGCAAGCTGCTCGGAATGCTCACGCCCTCGTCCAACACCGTCCTCGAACCCGTCACCGCCGCGATGCTCGCCGGTCTGCCCGAGGTCAGCGCGCATTTCGGGCGCTTTCGCGTCACCGAGATCGCGCTGTCGTCGGGCGCGCTGGCGCAGTTCGAGAATCGCGAGATCCTCGCCGCGGCCGAGCTGCTCTCGCATGCGCGCTGCCAGGTGATCGGCTGGAACGGGACGTCGTCGGGCTGGCTGGGGTTCGAGTCGGATCGCGCGCTGTGCACGGCCATCGAGCGCAGCACCGGCGCGCTGGCCTGCACGTCCGTGCTGGCGCTCAACGAGATACTGAAGGAGACGGGGGTCCGGCGGCTCGGTCTGGTGTCGCCCTACCGGGACGACGTGCAGGAAGCCATCGTGCACAACTACGAGCGCGACGGTATCGACTGCTCGGCCGAGCGTCATCTCGGGCTCCAGGACAACTTCTCGTTCTCGCAGGTGACCGAGGAGGAGATCCGCGAGATGGTGCGCGAGGTGATGTCGGGCCCCGAGCCAACGCGGCCCGAGGCGGTCGCCATCTATTGCACCAACCTGCGCGGCGCGCCGATGGCCGCGGCGCTCGAGGCGGAGTTCGGCGTGCCGGTCTACGACACGATCGCCACGGTGGTCTGGAAATCGCTGCGCCTGGCGGGCGTCGACACGCGCCGCCTGGCGCGGTGGGGCAGCCTCTTCGCGCGCTGACCCGAAGGCAGCCCGCTCAGGCCGGCACGGCGTCCTGCACGGTCGCCATGTCGACCACGAAGCGGTACTTCACGTCGCTCTTCAGCATGCGTTCGTAGGCGTCGTTGATGGCCGACATCGGGATCGCCTCGATGTCCGAGACGATGCCGTGCTCGGCGCAGAAGTCGAGCATCTCCTGCGTCTCGGCGATGCCGCCGATCAGCGAGCCGGCCAGGCGGCGGCGCTTGAAGATCAGCCCGAACACGTTGGGCGACGGATGCGGCGTGCCGGGCGCGCCGACCAGCGTCATGGTGCCGTCGAGCTTGAGCAGCGCGAGGAACGGGTCGAGGCTGTGCGGCGCGGCGACGGTGTTGAGGATGAAGTCGAAGCTGTTGCCGTGGGCCTTCATCTGTTCCTCGTCCTTCGAGACGACGACTTCCTTCGCGCCCAGGCGCAGCGCGTCCTGCGTCTTGCCGGGCGAGGTGGTGAAGAGCACCACGTGCGCGCCCATGGCGGCGGCGATCTTCACGCCCATGTGGCCCAGGCCGCCGAGCCCGACGATGCCGACCTTCATGCCCGGACCGACCTTCCACTGGCGCAGCGGCGAGTAGGTGGTGATGCCCGCGCACAGCAGCGGCGCGACGGCGGCCAGGTCCTCCTCGGCGTGGGACACCTTGAGCACGAACTTCTCGTGCACCACGATGTGGTCCGAGTAGCCGCCGAGCGTGTTGGCGCGCGAGACCTGCTCGGGGCTGTCGTAGGTTCCGGTGAAGCCGTTGTCGCAGTACTGCTCCAGGCCTTCGGCGCAATGCTGGCAGTGCTGGCAGCTGTCGACCATGCAGCCGACGCCGACGAGGTCGCCGGCCTTGAACTTCGACACGCCGTCGCCGACCGAGACCACGCGCCCGACGATCTCGTGGCCGGGCACGCACGGGTAGGTGGCCGGGCCCCATTCGCTGCGCGCGGTGTGCAGGTCGGAGTGGCAGACGCCGCAATGCAGGATGTCGATGGCGACGTCGCGCGCGGTGGGCGCGCGGCGCTCGAACGTGAACGGCGCGAGCGGCGTGGTGGCGGATCGGGCGGCGTAGGCGTGCGTGACTGTCATTGGAGATTCCCTCTTGGTTTTTCGACGTGCGCGACCTTACGCGTTTTCCGAAGAACCGTGCACCGGCGGGTCGGCGACGTGCGTGCTAAGGTCGTCCGCCCACCGAAAGCACCCCGTGCCCCTGCCAGACGCTCCCCTCCGCAGTTCCTCGAAGACCTCGCACGAGGTATCGCCACCGGGACTCTCGCCGGCGCTCACGTTGCTGTTCGCCGTCGCCTGCGGGCTGTGCGTGGCCAACATCTATTTCGCGCAGCCGCTGATCGGCCCGATCGCCGAGACCTTGCAGCTGCACGCCGGCCTCGCCGGGCTGATCATGACGCTCACGCAACTGGGCTACGGCGCCGGGCTGCTGCTGCTGGTGCCGCTGGCCGACGTGGTGGAGAACCGCCGGCTGGTCGTGATCGCGATGGGCGGGGCGGTGGTGGGGCTGGTCGGGGTGGCGGTGTCGAACTCGGCCGCGACCTTCCTGCTCGCATCGTTCGTCGTGGGTCTCTGCGCGGTCGCGGCCCAGGTGCTGGTGCCCTTCGCGTCGCATCTCGCGCCGGATGCCATGCGCGGCAAGGTGGTCGGCAACATCATGTCCGGGCTCGTCGCCGGCATCATGCTGGCGCGGCCGTTCTCCAGTCTCGTGGCGGCGGCGTTCGGCTGGCGCGCGGTGTTCGCGATCTCGGCGGTGCTCATGGCGGGGCTGATCGCCGTGCTGTGGCGAGCGCTGCCCGAGCGCCGGCCGCACGGCTCGATCGGCTATGCGCGCACGATGGCGTCGCTGCCCGGCATCGCGCTGCGCACGCGGCTGCTGCAGCGTCGCGGCTTCTACCAGGGAATGATGTTCGCGGGCTTCCAGGCGTTCTGGACGGCGGTGCCGCTGCTGCTGGTGCACGAGTTCGGCATGGGGCAGGGCGGCATCGCGCTGTTCGCGCTGGCCGGTGCCGCCGGTGCGCTGACCGCGCCGTGGGCCGGACGACTGGCCGACCGCGGCCTCTCGCGGACCGCGACCGGCGTCGCGCTCGCCGTCGGCGTCGTCTCGTTCGCGCTGGGTGCGGTGTCGGTGCACTTCCATTCGCTGGCCGGTCTCGTGATCTCGGCGCTGCTGCTCGACGGCGCGGTGCAG
>JAKONL010000002.1 GCA_022701965.1 Burkholderiaceae bacterium
GGGAAACGGTGGCCGACGCCGCGCCGCAGGCAGTGGCCCAGCGCGATGGCGAGCGCCGGGTGAGCTGGGGCGAATTCGATGCCCGCGCCGACGGCATCGCCGCCGCGCTGCTGCACGCCGGCCTGCGCCATCAGGACAAGGTCGCGCTCTACCTCTACAACGGTCCCGAATACCTGCAGTCGGCCTTCGGCTGCATGAAGGTCGGCCTGGTGCCGGTCAACACCAACTACCGCTACCAGCAGGACGAGCTGCACTATCTCTGGGACAACGCGGATGCCGCCGCGGTCGTCTTCCAGGGCGCGTTCACAGCCACCGTCGAGGCCGTCAGGGCGCGCTGCGCCAAGGTGCGGCTCTGGCTGCATGTCGACGACGGCAGCGGCGCCTGCCCGCCCTGGGCGCAACCGTATGAAGCGACGGCGCTGTCCCGGCCCGGGCGCGTCGAGGCGCCCTGGGGCCGGTCGGGCGACGACCAGATCCTGATCTACACCGGCGGCACCACCGGCCGTCCGCGCGGCGTCATGTGGCGCCAGCACGACCTCTATGTCGCCTCCAACACGGCCAACGATCCGGCGCAGGCCGACCTCGGCCACGTGCGGCGGCGCATGGCCGAGGCGGTGGCCGCCGGCACGCCCGCGCCCATCGGCCTGCCCGCAGCGCCCCTGATGCACGGCACGGCCTATGTCTTCGCCAGTTCCATCCTCACGCGCGGCGGTTGCGTCGCGACGCTGGAGGCGCGGCAGTTCGACGTCGCCGAACTGCTCGACACCGTGCAGGCGGCGCCGGTGACCGACCTGTGCATCGTCGGCGATGCGTTCGGCCGCCCCATCGTCGACGCGCTCGACGCGCAGCCGCAGCGCTGGGACCTGTCGGCGCTCAAGGCCGTGTCCTCGTCCGGGATGATGTGGAGCCAGGCCTGCAAGGACCGGCTGATCGCGCATGCGCCCGCCGCCGTGCTGGTGGACTTCCTCAACAGCAGCGAGGCCAGCGGCATGGGCCGCTCGGTATCGTCGAAGGGCCGCTCGGGCGGCCCGGCCCGCTTCAAGCTCGGCAGGACCGCCGTCGTCATCGACGCCGACGACCGACCGGTCGCGCCCGGCAGCGGCATCGCCGGCCGCGTGGCGGTCAGGGGGAACGTGCCGCTCGGCTACTACGGCGACCCGGTCAAGACCGCGGCGACCTTTCCGGTGATCGACGGCGTGCGTCATGCGGTGCCGGGCGACTTCGCCACGGTCGAGGCCGACGGCAGCATCACGCTGCTCGGGCGCGGCTCGGTCAGCATCAATACCGGCGGCGAGAAGGTCTTCCCCGAGGAGGTCGAGGAGTGCATCAAGCTGATGCCGCTGGTGCGCGACGCGGTCGTCGTCGGCGTGCCCGACGATCGCTTCGGCGAGACCGTCGCCGCGGTCGTGGAGGCGGTGCCCGGAGCCCGGGTCGACGCCGCCGCCATCGTCGCGCACGTGCGCGAGCGCCTGGCCCGCTACAAGACGCCGCGCCACGTGGTCCCGGTCGAGAGCATCGGACGCGGTCCCAACGGCAAGGCCGACTACCAGGCCCTCAGGCGGCTCGCGGCGCAGCGCGCGTCGGCGTCCGCACCCGCGCCGTCATCCACCCCACCCTGAACGGAGTCGCAGCGAACATGTCGCAGATCCTGATCGAACGGCGCGACGGCGTCGCCATCGTCACCCTCGACCGTCCCGAGAAGCGCAACGCGCTGTCGCCGGAGATGGTGGTCCGCCTGGCCGCCTTCTGGAACGAGATCGCCGAGGACCACTCGGTGCGCGTCGTCGTCGTCACCGGCGCCGGCGACCAGGCCTTCTCCTCCGGCGGCGACATGGGCAGCCTGATCCCGCTGATGATGCGCACGCGCGCACCGGTCGGCGAGTGGGAGCAACGCTTCGCCGCCGACCGCCGGCAGCTCGGTGCGGCGCTGCTGCGCAACGCCACGTTCTTCAAGCCGGTCATCGCCGCCATCAACGGCCATGCGCATGCCGGCGGCGCCGAGTTCGTCATGAGCACCGACCTGCGCGTGATGTCGAGCGAGGCCACCATCGCCGTCACCGAGGTGCGGCGCGGCCTGATCGCCAGCGGCGGCTCCCTGGTGCGCATGGCGCGGCAGGTGCCCTGGGCGCACGCGATGGAGCTGCTGCTGCTCGGCGAGCCGATCGGCGCGCAGCAGGCGCTGGCGATGGGCCTGGTCAACCGCGTCGTGCCGCCCGGCGACGTCATGTCGACGGCCCTGGACCTGGCGCGCCGCGTGAGCCTGGGCGCGCCGGTGGCGCTGGAGAAGACCAAGGAGGTCATGGTGCGCTCCAGCGGCCGACCGCTGGAGGAGGCCTTCGCCATCGAGACCCAGTGCACCAAGGAGAACGCCGCCATGGACGATGCCAGGGAGGGGCCGCGCGCCTTCATGGAGAAGCGGCCGCCGGTGTTCCGCGGCCGGAGCGCGCCATGAGTCTGCTGCAGGGCATCCGGGTGGTCGAGCTCGGCCTGTGGGTGGCCGGGCCGGCGGCCGCCGGCATCCTGGCCGACTGGGGCGCCGAGGTGGTCAAGATCGAGATGCCCAGGGGCGATCCGATGCGCAGGCTGTTCGGCGCGCTGTCGGGTTCGAAGGAGGAGCGCTGCCCGCCGTTCGACCTCTACAACCGCGGCAAGCGGAGCCTGGCCGTGGACATCAACCATGCCGACGGCATCGCGCTGGTGCAGCGGCTGGTGGCGACCGCCGACGTCTTCGTGAGCAACATGCGGCCCCAGTTCCTCGAGCGCATCGGCCTGGATCCGGACACGCTGCTCGCGAGGCATCCGCGCCTGGTGTACGCGAGCCTGACGGCCTACGGCCTGGAAGGCCCGGACCGCGATGCGCCGGGCTACGACATGGCGGCGTACTCGGGGCGCAGCGGCCTGGCCGAGCGCGCGACGCCGCCCGGCGCCTCGCCGCCGGTGCTGCCCGGCGGCATGGGCGACAACGTCACGGCCATCGCGATGGTCTCCGGAATCATGGGCGCGCTGTTCCACCGCGAGCGCACCGGCTGCGGCCAGCGGGTGTCGACCTCGCTGCTGCGCACCGGCATCTACAGCATCGGCATGGACGTGGCGACCCGCGTGGGGCTGGGCCGCATCGCGCCGGCGCCGTCGCGCACGCGGCCGCAGAACCCGCTGATGAACTCCTACCGCGCCGGCGACGACCGCTGGTTCTGGATCGTCGGCGCCGAGTCGGAGCGCCACTGGCCCGGCATCGCGAAGGCGCTGGGCGATCCGGCGCTCCTGGCCGACGAGCGCTTCGCCACGCCGCGCGACCGGCGCCGCAATGCCGAGGCGCTGGTGCAGGCGATCGACCGGCTCGCCGCCGCGCACACCCGCGACGAGTGGGCCGCCATCTTCAAGGCGCACGACGTCTGGTGGGCGCCCATCAACTCGGTCGACGACGTGGTGCGGGACCCGCAGGCGATCGCCAGCGGCGCCTTCGCGCACGTGCCGGTGCATCCGGACGAAGCGGCGCCCGAAAGCTTCAACGGCGTCGCCACGCCGGTCGACTTCAGCGCCACGCCGTCGCGCCCGGCCGGTCCGCCGCCGCGCGTGGGCGCGGATGCGGACGCGCTGCTCGATGCGCTCGGCATCGACGCCGCGGAAGTCGCCCGGCTGCGCGATGCCGGCGTGATCACCTGATGGCAGCCCCGCTCCACCCGATGTCCGCATCCACCTCCTCCACCTCCGCTTCCGCGTCGACCTCCGCGCCCCTGCTGCCGCTGCTGGGCGTGCGGGTCGTCGATTTCTCCGCCAACATGGCCGGACCCTACGGCGCGATGATCCTCGCGCAGCTCGGCGCCGACGTCGTCAAGGTCGAGCCACCGCAGGGCGACGACTCGCGCGCCTGGCCCCCGTTCGTCAATGGCATGAGCCTCGCGCACCGGCACATGGGCGCCGGCAAGCGCGGCATCGTCGTCGACCTGAAGCGTCCGGAGGGCGTCGAGGTGGCGATGCGGCTGATCGCCGGCGCGCAGGTGCTGATCCAGAGCATGCGGCCCGGCGTCGCCGAGCGGATCGGCATCGGCCGGGCCGCGGCGCTGGCCGTCAACCCGGACCTCCTCTACTACGACCTGAGCGCCTTCGGCAACGGCCCCGGCGGCAGCGCCATGCCCGGCTACGACCCGCTGGTGCAGGCCTTCAGCGGCATCATGCAGATGACCGGCCACGACGGCTCGCCGCCCACGCGCTGCGCGCCGTCGCTGATCGACCTG
>JAKONL010000034.1 GCA_022701965.1 Burkholderiaceae bacterium
CGGAAACCACCATCGCCGACATCGTGCGCGAGGCCGCCGTGTCGAGACGCAGCTTCTACGAGCATTTCGCGACCAAGGCGGACTGTCTCGTCGCGCTGTACCGGACGGCCAGCGAGCAGGCGCTGGCAGTGCTCGCGAACGCCGTCGACCCCTTGCAGCCATGGGAGACGCAGGTCGAGCATGCGGTGGCTGCGTATCTCGGATTCCTGGCGGCGGACCCGGCGCTGCTCCGGATGCTGTTCGTCGAGATCCTGGGACTGGGGCTGACGGGACTGGCCGTGCGTCGGGAGACCAACCTTCGGATCGCCAGCTTCATCCGGGCTGCCGCAATGAGCGACGAGACGCCGCTGATGTCCGAACGGCTGGCCATGACGGTCGTGGGCGGCATCAACGAACTGATCCTGCAGGCCGTGGAACAAGGGTTGCCGCAGGACCTTCGCGAGCTCGTCGCGCCGTCGACCCAGTTGATCTTCGCCGTCGCCCGCGACGGTGCCCGGCGCATCGCGGCGGAAGGTTGAATCGGGCGCGGACCGCGGTCCGGCTACTTCTTCGCGCTCGACTTCTTCGCTGTCTTCTTGCCGGCCGCCTTCTTCGCCGGCTTCTTGGTCGCCTTCCTGGTCGTTTTCTTGGCAGCCTTCGTCGTCGACTTCCTGTCGCCGGCAGCGTCCTTCTTCTTCTCCGATTTCTTCTCCGGCTTTTTCTCGGTCTTCTTTTCAGCCTTCGTCGTGTCGGCGGACTTGGTCGCCTTCTTCGATTTCGGCGTCTTCTTCGACTTCTCGTCCTTGGCCGCATCGGCGGATTTCACCGTCTTCTTCGGCTTGGCGGTCTTCGCCGACTTCTCGAAATCCTTCTTGTCCGGTGCGCCTTCCTCGCCGGCCTTGCGCATGTGCTCGCCGCTGCCCTTCTTGATTCGTTCCTTCTTGGCTTGGATGTTGGCGTACAGGCCTTGCTTCTTTGCGGGCATGGAAAAGCTCCGATGGGTTGGGAAGCCATGGAACGTAGGGCGTCCTCGGCGCCAGCGCGCCCGTGCGTGCCGCGCTGGTTCGTAGGAGGGCGCGGCGAGCTCAGAACGGCTCGATGCGCGGACTCCGTCGGTAGAACGCCATGCCGATCCCGACCAGCGACGAGGCGCAGACGAAGATGGCCGAGTAGGTGCCCGCCGCGGCCCAGCCGTGGTGCAGGCTCGCGTCGGCGATCTGCCCGAAGACCCACGCCGTCGCGGCCGAACCCAGGAAGACGAAGGTGTTCAGCACGCCGAGTCCGCGTCCGCGCAGCGACTGCGGCACGAGACCCCGGCCGTGCGCCATCACGAGCGGATGCACCATGCCCAGCGTGGCGAGCGAGGTCAGCAGCGCGACGGCGACGACGAGCCCGGGCTGGGGCCAGAGCGCCAGCAGCATCCCGCTCGCGAGCGACATCGCCGACCAGCCGATCACGGTCGTCCTGAGCGAGGTCCGGCGCACCGCCAGCGGAATGCACAGCGCGGCCGCGAACGCGCCCAGGCTCAGCAGCGCCAGCACGCCGCCGCGGGCGTCGGTGCCAAGATGGAACACGTCGGCGAAGTACGGTCCGCCCCAGGCATTGCGGAAGGTGGTCCCGGCGGCCATCGCGACGCACATCGGGATCAGCGTCCACATCGCCGGCATGCGCAGCAGGCGCAGGCTGCCCACGAGCAGCACGCCCGGATGTTCGTCACGCACATCGGCATGGCCCGTGTCCCGGATCGTCCGCCAGACGGCGATCCACGCCACCAGCATGCAGGCCGCCGCGACCGCCAGCGCCGGCCGCCAGCCGAAGCGGTGCGCCGCCCAGCCCAGCGGCGCGGTGGCGCTCAGCGCGCCGAGCATCGAGATCGCGTTCGCGCGGCTGACCACGGTGGCGTAGCGATGCACCGGCAACTGCTCCGACGCGTAGTGCATCAGGCCCATGAAGGCCGGCGCGCAAGCGAGGCCCAGTCCGGCCTGCGCGAGCATCGCGGTCGGCCCGTTGGGCGCCAGCACGAACAGCACCGACGCGGCCACCCCCACGGCCATCAGCAGGCGCGTCGGCGCGCCGACGCCGTAGCGGTCGAAGGCCACGCCGATCGGTATCTGCGCCAAGGCGAACGCCAGGAAGAAGCACGACGACAGCGCGCCGAAGCCCGCCGGCGACAGGCCGAGGTCGTGCTGCAGCTCCGGCGCGATCACGGCCAGGCAGGTCCGGAAGAACTGGCTGAGCACGAAGGCGAAGGTGAGCGCGCGGATGCCGCGCGCGGGATCGATGGGGGACATGGCGAAGCGGGATGCGGCGAACGGCCGCCGGGAAGCGACCGAGCATAAGCGCACGAGGCGTTCGAGGCGGGCGACCGTCGCTTGGCGGCCCCGTACCGCCACGCGAGAATCACCACCATGAAAAGACTCCCGCTCTCCCTCCTTTCCATCGCCGTCGCCCTGTGCGTCGCGTCGTCCGGCGCCATGGCGGACACTCTGAAAAAGCCCGCGCTCGACCGGTTCGCCGAGATGCCGGCGCTCAAGCAGGCGCCGGACTTCAGGCGCTTCCTGTCGCTGGCATCGGGTGCGCGCGGCGCGTCGCCGTCGCTCAAGAAGGCCGCCGCGGCCTATGCCGCCCACTGGCCGCTCGCGGGCGACGACCTGGTCAACGTGAGTCGCATGCTCGGCCTCTACAACCGCCTGCACCACCACGATGCGGTCATCGCGAGCATCTCGGAGCTGGTCGCCATCCCGACCGTGCGCGCGGCCGACGTGCCGCCGCACGAGAGCCCGGCCATCGTCGCGATCGGCCGCCGGATCGAGGCCATGGCACGCGACTTCGGCCTCGCCTTCCGCAACGTCGACAACCGCGTCTTCGAGGTCACGCTGCCGGGCACGGGCGGCGAGGAATTCGGCATCCTCACGCATGCCGACGTGGTGCCCGCCAATGCCGCGGAATGGGTGCTGGACGACGGCACGAAGCTGGACCCCTTCAAGGTGACGCGCGTGGGCGACTACCTCTACGGCCGCGGCACCATCGACGACAAGGGTTCCATCGCGGCCGTGCTCTACGCGATGAAGGCCGTGAAGGACAGCGGCCTGCCGCTGGCCCGCACCATCCGCCTGATGGTCGAGACCACCGAGGAGACCGGCGGCGATGCGATGAAGTACTACCGCGAGAAAACGACGCTGCCGGCCTACAACATCGTGCTCGACAGCAAGTACCCGGCGGTCGTGGCCGAGAAGGGGTCGGGCGCTTTGAAGGTGTCGTTCGCGGGCACGGCGGCCGCCGATGCGGCCATGACCGCGATCACCGCGATGGCCGGTTCGACCTCGGCCAACGCGATTCCCCAGACCGCGACGGCGCGCCTGCAGGGCGGCGACCTCGCGGCGGTCGCCGAGAAGCTGGAAGCGGCCCGGGCCGCCTTCGTGCAGAAGTACGAACCGCAGGGCGGCAGGTTCTCGATCGACGTCGCGCGCGGCGCCGACGGAGTCGACCTCAAGGTCACCGGCGTCTCGGCGCACGGTTCGCGCCCGGAGGAAGGCGTCAACCCGCTGCCGCGGCTCGCGCTGTTCCTGCAGGAAGCCGGCGTGCCGCTGGCCGACAACGGCTACGCCCGTGCCGCGAAATATGTCGCCGAGCTCTACGGCACCGACTACCTGGGCGCCACGCTCGGCGTCGCCTACAAGGACGACTTCATGGGTCCGCTCACGCTGTCGCCGACGCTGGTGCGCGCGGGCGCCGACGGCAAGGTCGACGTCACGGCCAACGTCCGCATGCCGCGCGGCAACACGCCCGACGACCTGAAGAAGGCGGTCACCGCGAAGATCGATGCCTGGGCCGCGAGCAGCCGGACTCTGGCCGACGTCTCTTACGACCAGGGCAACTGGATGGCGCGCGATCCGGGCGGCGCGTGGCTGTCGACGCTGCTCAACGTCTTCGGCGACACCACGGGGCTCGAAGCCAAGCCGGTGTCGACGGCGGGCAGCACCACGGCCAAGCTGATGCCCAACGCGATCAACTTCGGGCCCGCGATGCCCGGCAAGAAGTACACCGCGCACAACGCCAAGGAATACAAGGAGGTCGCGGACCTCGACGCCGACATGCAGATGTTCACCGAGATGCTGGTGCGCATCGGCAACCTGCCGAAGATGCAGTGAAGACGAGCATTGCGGCACGCTGCTTGCATCCGCAGAATCCGGCTTCCCATCTTCATTCCCAGCTCAATACACAGGACCCGGCATGCGCCCAGCAGTTTCGAAGTTCCAGTCTTTCGCCGTCACGACCCTCGCGGCCGTCATCGTCTCCGGTTGCGCCATGCCGCCGCCACCGCCGCCGCCGCCGGCCGCGGGCGCGGCTCCCATGACGCCGGTCGCCGCGTCGCATCTCGACGCGGTGCAGAAGTCCGGCACGCTGCGCGTCTGCTCGCCGGGCGACTACCGGCCCTTCAGTTTCCAGAAGGCCGACATGTCCTACGAGGGCATCGACGTCGACCTGATCACCGCGTTCGGCGCCAGCCTCGGCGCGAAGCCGGAATGGATCAAGACCAGCTGGGCCAACCTCATGCCCGACCTGACGGCGGGCAAGTGCGACATCGTCGTGGGCGGCGTCTCGGTCACGACCGACCGGCAGAAGAAGGCGTTCTTCAGCGCGCCCTACATGGTCAACGGCAAGACCCCGATCGCGCGCTGCGCCGACGTGCGCAAGTACCAGACCGTGGCCGACATCGACAAGCCGACGACCCGCGTGATCTTCAACCCGGGCGGCAGCAACGAGCGTTTCGCGCGCGCGAACTTCAAGCAGGCCAAGATGACGCTGCACGGCGAGAACGTCACGATCTTCGACGAGATCCTGGCCAACCGCGCCGACGTGTTCGTCACCGAGTCGGCCGAGGCGATCACGCAGCAGAAGCTCAAGCCGGGTCTGTGCGCGATCAACCCCGACAAGCCGCTGCAGTACGGCGAGATGGCCTGGATGCTGCCGCGCGACGACGTGGCGTTCAAGGCCTATGTCGACCAGTGGCTGCACCTGTCGCAGGCCGGTGGCGATTTCCAGAGGACGATGGACCGCTGGTTGAAATAGGAACCGCCGCTTCGTGCCGCAGCCCGGCAGGCAGGCCATCGGTTGCGGCACTTTCCACGTCGGGCGCCGAAGCCATCGGAGGTGCGCCTCACCGGCCAGGAACCTTCAGCAGCCCCCGGGTACATGCCGAGAATTCGTCGATCGCCATCGTCGACAGCGTCCGAACGACGCGGCCGTCGACGGTCTGCGTTGCCGCGACGCGGAGGTTCACGACGACCGTGACGGGCTGCCGACCCGGCGTCCGCCTGAAGCCGACGACCAGCATGCCGTCGTCGACGATCGCGGCGCCGGCGCTGCCGGGAGGTTCGCCCAGGAGCCCGAAGAACAGCGCGAAGCCGGGCGTCTCGGCCGGCAGACGCGACACCGACGACGCGGTGGCGGCGAGCGGCGCGCGGACCAGGGCGTCGTGAGGCGGCACGGGATGCTCCCAGGCGAGACCGTCGTAGATGCCCAGCTTGAGCGAATACCCGACGATGCCCACGGCGTAGCGCCGCAGGTGGTAGCTGCCCACGACCTTGACGAGGGCACCAGGCCCGGAATCCGGATCGCGACCGGTGGCGGAGAACTGGAATCCGCACGCGACCGGTTGCCCATCGGCGGATTCGCTGGAAGGTATGACCGACAGCGTGCCGGGTACGTCCTCGCTGCCGGATGTTCCCGGATCGTGGAGCCGGGCCTTCGCGTCCGAAGCCACCGTGGAAAGGCCGATCACGATCGCGAGCCCGGCCAGACGCGCACTGCTTCGCGATCCGGCGACCGGGCGGTCAGTTTCCAGTTCGGCAACGGTCATGGAAGGCTCCTTCCGGGTATGTGGTCCTGCGCGGGCAATCCTCGTGCCGTTCGGGCGAAAACCGATCCCGGCACGGCGACCGTCCCTAGCGTTCGCCCTTCCGGTACGGCCTCATCAGCGCCTGAGGATATTCGGCCTTGCGCGCCACCAGCACCAGCGCCACGATCGACAGCACGTACGGCAGCATCAGGTAGAGCTGGTAGGGCAGCAGCGCGTCGCCCGACTGCTGCAGCCGCAGCTGCAGGGCGTCGAAGAAGGCGAAGAGCAGGGCGCCGAGCAGCGCCTTGCCCGGCCGCCACGACGCGAACACCACCAGCGCCACGCAGATCCAGCCACGGCCATTGACCATGTTGAAGAAGAACGCGTTGAACGCCGACAGCGTGAGGAACGAGCCCGCCACGCCCATCAGCGCCGAGCCCGCGACGACCGCGCCGGTGCGGACCTTCGCGACCGACACGCCCTGGCTCTCGACGGCCTGCGGGTTCTCGCCGGCCATCCGCACCGCAAGGCCCAGCGGCGTGCGGTGGAGCACCCAGGCGACCAGCGGCACCAGCAGCAGCGCGAGCAGCGTGAGCGCGGTCTGCGCGCCGAGAACCGGGATCGGCAACCAGTCCATCGGCGCGAACGGGGTCACCGTGGGCGGCGTGTTGACCTTCGGGAACGCCACCCGGTAGCCGTAGTAGCTCAGCGACGTCGCCAGCAGCGTGATGCCGAGCCCGGCGACGTGCTGCGAGAGCGCCAGCCCGACGGTGAGGAACGCGTGCAGCGATCCCAGCACCGCGCCGGTCGACGCCGCCACGCCCACGCCGACCCACAGCGGCGCGCCCGCATGCACGGCCAGCCAGCCGGTGAAGGCGCCCGCGACCATGATCCCCTCGATACCGAGGTTGAGCACGCCGGCGCGCTCGCAGAGCAGGACGCCGAGCGTGCCGAAGACCAGCGGCGTCGCGATGCGCAGCGTCGCCACCCAGAACGACGCGTTCGACAGGATGTCCAGGAGATCGCTCATGCCGGCCCGTTCATCGCAGGCGCACCCGGTATTGCGTCAGCAGCGTCGCGACCAGCACGGCGATGAGCGAGGCCGCGACGATCACGTCGGCGATGTACGTCGGCACGCCGACCGCGCGGCTCATGGTGTCGGCGCCGACCAGCACGCCCGCGACGAAGACGCCCGCCGCGACCACGCCCAGCGGATGCAGCCCGGCGAGCATCGCGATGACGATGCCCGTGTAGCCGTAGCCCGGCGACATGTCGAGCGTGACGTAGCCCGTGCGCCCCGCGACCTCGATCGCGCCGGCGAGCCCGGCGAGCGCGCCCGAGAGCAGCGCCACGCCCACCACCGTGCGCGTCACCGGCACGCCCGCGAAGGCCGCGGCGCGCGCGTTGGCGCCGACCGCGCGCAGGTCGAAACCGGCGACCGTGTAGCGCAGCAGCGCCCAGACCAGCAGCGCCAGCGCCACCGCCCACAGCAGCCCGGTGTGCACCCGCGTCTGCGCGACCAGCTTGCCGAGTTCGAGCTCCGGCTGGAGCGACACGCTCTGCGGCCACCCCATCGCCGCCGGGTCCTTCATCGGGCCGTCGAGCAGCGCCGATACCGCCAGCAGCACGATGAAGTTGATCAGCAGCGTCGTCACCACCTCGTCGACGCCCAGCCGGCTCTTCATCAGCGCCGGGCCGAGCAGCAGCAGCGCGCCGGCGACCGCGGCCGCCAGCATCGCGAGCGGGAACAGCAGCCAGGGCGCCAGCGCGAAGCCGGTGCCCCCGTGCAGTCCGCCCACGGCGACCGCCGCCAGCGCACCCGCGTAGAGCTGGCCCTCGGCGCCGATGTTGAAGAGCCGTGCCCGGAACGCCACCGCCGCCGACAGGCCGGTGAGGATCAGGGGGGTCGCGCGCGTCAGCGTCTC
>JAKONL010000054.1 GCA_022701965.1 Burkholderiaceae bacterium
GTTGTGTGCGAAGCTGTGCTTCGAGATCACCGAGACCGCCGCAATGGGCAATCTGGCCCAGACTTCAGCCTTCATTGCCGCCCTGCGTCTGCGCGGTGTGCGCATCGCCTTGGATGATTTCGGCGCCGGCGCATCCTCATTCGGCTACCTCAAAAGGCTGGCAGTGGATTACCTCAAGATCGACGGGCAATTCGTACGCGAATTGCTGACCGATGTGTTGGATGACGCGGCCGTGCGCTGTTTCGTCGACGTGGCGCAGGTCGTGGGCATCAAGACGATCGCCGAATACGTCGACAGTCAGGCGGTTATGTACCGGTTGGCGCAAATGGGGATCGATTTCGCGCAAGGCGATCACATCCGGCGAGCCCTGCCGATCGATGACCTGCTCACGTCCGTCACGGACGCTTGCATCCCGGCGCGCAATCACTAGACTGCATGCAGGAACGTCACCCCACCCAGCCGGCAGTCGACCGAGGCGTGGTGTCGACACCATGCGCAATCCCCCGAACGCCGCTGCCACGAGGTATGCGGTGCTGGCACGAGAACTCGAGCAGCAGATCACCTCCGGCCTGCTGCGTCCCGGGGATCGGCTGCCCTCCGTGCGTCAAGCATGTGCCATGCGAGGTTTGAGCCCGAGCACGGTATTCCAGGCTTATTACCTGCTCGAGTCGCGCGGCCTGATCCATGCGGTACCGCGTTCCGGTTACTTCGTGGCTGCACGCGCCTCCGGTGCGGCAATGGCGGAGCCACCGACCTCGAGCCCGCAGTCTGGATCGCAGGTCGTCGATGTCAACGACCTGGTCTACACCATCCTCGGCACCACGCGGACACGCGATGTCGTGCCTTTCGGGTCCGCTTTCCCGAGCCCGGCTTTGTTCCCTCTCGATCGACTGCGTCGTGCGCTGGTCTCGAGCACCCGGCGACTCGAGCCCTGGGACATGGTCGACGATCTGCCGCCGGGCAACCTGCAACTCAAGCGCGAGATCACCAAGCGCTACGTGCGTCTGGGCATGGCCGTCGCCACCGACGAGATCGTGCTGACCCATGGCGCCATGGAGGCGCTGAACCTCTGCCTGAACGCGGTGGCGAGACCGGGCGACACGGTGGTGGTCGAATCCCCGACCTTCTACGTCGCGCTGCAGGCCTTACAGCGCCTGGGCCTGCGCGCCATCGAAGTGCCGACCCATGTCCGCGAGGGCATCGATCTTGGTCGCCTGGGCCAAGTGATCGAGCTTTACCGGCCGAAGGCCTGCTGGCTGATGACGACTTTCCAGAATCCCCTCGGCAGCCTGATGCCCGACGCGAAGAAGCGCGACCTCGTCGACCTGTTGGCCCGCCATGACCTGCCGCTGATCGAGGACGACGTGTATGCGGAGCTCTACGAAGGCCAGGTGGCGCCGCAGCCGGCCAAGGCCTACGACCGCCGCGGCCTGGTGATGCACTGCTCGTCGTTCTCGAAATGCCTGGCACCGGGCTACCGCGTCGGCTGGGCCGTGCCGGGCCGGCTGGTGCGCGAGGTCGAGCGGTTGAAGCTGATGACGAGCCTGTCGGGGTCGATCCCGGTGCAGGCGGCGCTGGCCGAGTACCTCCAGGAAGGTGGCTACGACCACCACCTGCGTACCCTGCGCCGGGCGCTACGGACGCAGCGCGAGAGTCTGTTCGACGCCGTGATCCGGAATTTTCCGGACGGGACCCGGGTGGCGCGGCCGGCGGGTGGTTATTTCGTCTGGGTCACGTTGCCCGACGCGGTCGACGCGATGGCGCTGCATCGCGCCGCGCTGGCGCAGCGCATCAGCCTGGCCCCCGGGCCGATGTTCTCAGCACGCGCCGAATTCCAGCACCACGTCCGGTTGACCTGTGGCCAGCCCTGGGACGCATCGCTCGAGCGTGCCATACGAACGCTGGCGCGGTTGGTCGGCGATGCGGCGCATGTCGGGACGCCAGTGCGGCCGTCGATCTGATCCGGTCGCGCAGGCCCGGCACTGACCACACCGTCGGCGCAGAGCGCCCAACACACTGCGGGCATGCCCAATATCATGCCGCCATGCCCTACGCACGACGCCACGCCGACGGTGGCGGCGCAGGCCGTCCCCTTCCTCGCGCCGTCCGACCTGGCCATCGCTCGGCATGAAGTCCTCGACCGGCTAGGGCCGTCCATCTTCGCCGGTTTGCTCGACGTCGACGGCGTGCTGCGTTACGCCAATCACGCGGCCCTGCACGCCATCGACAACCTGCCCGAGCAGGTGCTCGGCCGACGCTTCGACACCACGCCCTGGTGGCAGGCATGCGAGCACTCGCAGCGGCGGTTGCGCCAGGCCATGGCGAGCGCGGCGCATGGCGAGGCATCGCGCTTCGATGTCCGCGTGGCCACGCACGGCGGCGCCACCTTGTCGATGGACTTCTCGCTGCTGCCGCTCCGCGGCCCGGACGGGCGCGTCGTCTGGCTGGTCCCGTCCGCACGCGACGTGAGCGATCGGGAGCAGGCACAGCACGATCTGCAGCTCACCCGCCACGCCGTCGAGCAGGCCAACGATGCTCTGCTGCAGGTCGGACCCGACGGCGCCGTTCGCGACGCCAACGCGGCGGCGTGCCGACTGCTGGGCGTGGAGCACGGGCAGCTCTTGCGGCTGCGTGTCGCCGACATCGACACACAGGTCGATGTGACGCTGTGGCCGCAGCGCTGGCGAGCGCTGTGCGAACGTGGCTCCCTGCGTTTCGAGACCAGCGTCCGTCACCAGGAGGGCCATGAGATTCCGGTCGATGTCTCGGTCAGCCTGGTGACCAGCGACGAGGCGTCCTTCGCCCATGTCTGCATCGACGACCTGCGCGAGCGCCGTGCCGCCGAGCGCCGCATCCGACAACTGCTGGCGTTCGATGAACTCACCGGGCTGCCGAACCGCCAGCTGCTCTTCGAGCGCCTGGGCGCGACCTTGCAGACCGGTGCCCAGACCGCGGTGCTGGTGCTGGAACTCGACCGCTTCAAACGCATCAACGACGGCCTCGGCCTCCTGGTCGGTGACGCGGTGCTGCGCGAAGCAGCCCAGCGGATCGTCGCCGCCGTGCGCAACATCGATCTGGTGGCACGTCGCGGCGGCGACGAGTTCGTGGTCGTGATGCCCGCTGGCCTGACGGAGGCGGTGCAGATCGCGCAGACCCTGCTCGCCGGCATCTCCCGGCCGATGACGGTCGAGGGGCACGAGGTCCATCTCACCTGCAGTATCGGCATCGCCATGGCGCCCGCCGATGGCGACCACCCCGACACCCTGGTGCGTCGCGCCAACGCGGCCTTGCACCAGGCCAAGATGCTGGGCCGCAACCAGATCAGCATCTATGCCGGCGCTTCACACGACGCCGATCCCGAGCGACTGCGGCTGGAAAGCGCACTGCGCCATGCGTTGCGCGACGAGCAGTTCGAACTCCACTATCAGCCGCAGGTCGACCTCCGACGGGGCCGGATCGTCGGCGTCGAGGCCTTGCTGCGCTGGCACCATCCGACGCTGGGCAACATCGCACCGGACCGCTTCATTCCGATCGCCGAGGAGACCGGACTGATCGTCGCCATCGGCGAATGGGTGCTGCGTCGCGCGATGCAGCAGGCCGCGAGTTGGCAGCGGGCCGGATTGCCCCCGTTGCGCATGGCGGTCAACCTGTCGGCGCGTCAGCTGCTGCAGCCGGACCTGGCGCGACGCATCGAGGACCTGCTTGCCGTGACCGGGCTCGACCCGCGGCAGTTCGGCGTCGAGGTCACCGAGAGCATGCTGATCGCCAACTTCGAACATGCGGTGGCACATCTGCGAGCGCTGCGCGCGCTGGGCGTCGAGGTCTCGCTCGACGACTTCGGCACCGGCTATTCCAGCCTGAGCTACCTGCGCCGGCTGCCGGTGGACGTGGTCAAGATCGATCGTTCGCTGGTGCCCGATGTCACCGCGCCGGCCGAGGATGTGTCGATCACGCGCGCCATCATCACGATGGCGCACCAGCTGCAGATGAAGGTACTCGCCGAGGGCGTCGAAAGCGAAGGCCAGGCGGCCCTGCTCGCCGCCAACCGGTGCGACCAGATGCAGGGCTATTGGTTCAGTGCCGCCTTGCCGGCGGCGAAGCTCGAAACGATGTTGCGCGAGGGCCGGCGGATCGACGTGGCGCTGTTCGGGCGACACGCGCGCCAGCGCACCTTCTCCAGATTTCTCGCCAAGCCCTGGGACGTCGAGCCTTGGCGTACCCACCTGCGCGAAGCCTTCGCGCCGAAGGACATGGCCGACCGAGACCGCCAGATCGGCCGGGATCTGCGGACCGTCAGGAAGGAATCGGATGACTCAGACCTGCAGCCGCAGCCGCAGCCGAAGGCCCGGTTCGGACAGAACCGGTACGGGATCGACAACGGCGAAGCAGCGCTGGACATGCTCGAGGCCATGCCGGTGCCCGTTTTCGGCATCGACGAGGACGGTCTGCTGACGTTCATCAACGCACCGGCCCGGGTCCTGTGCGGACTCGACAGCGGCCTTCAGGATGCGCCGGTGCCCGAGCGTCTGCCGCGCACCTTGCGCCAGGCGTTGCACGACGATCTCACGCTGGTCACGCTGGCGAAGCGGCAGTGGTGGGCGACGTGTCGGCCCTTGGAAGGCAACGCGCGGAGTCGCCTGCTCGTGCTGCTGCCGCAGACCGGGGAGTCGATGTGACCGTCCCGGCCTCCGGCGGCGCACGGAGCTGGACGCTGCTCGCCGTCGATGGCGATCCGCACATCCTGGCCGACTTGCAACGTGTGGTCCGCGCGATGGGCTGGCGCATCGTGACGACCGGGCGCGCGGAGGATGGATTGGAGATGCTCGCCACACGCTCCATCGATGCCGTGCTGTCCGGTCTGCGCATTCCGGACGGGGAGGGTCTGGACCTGCTCGAGCGGGTGAGTCGAGGGTGGCCTGGCACCGCGCGCGTGTTGCTGACCGGTCAGCCCGATCCGGCCCTGCTGATCGACGCGATCAACCATGGCCGGCTGCATGGCTGCATCGTCAAACCCTGGAAAGACGACGAACTGATGTCGGTGCTTCGCCGGATCGCCCAGCGCCAGCAACTCGGAGCCGCTGGACACGCCGTCGAAACGCGCGGCGCGGCGATGGTCGACGCCTGCGCAGGTTGGGTCTCGATCACGTCGCTCACGCAGCACGCGCCGACGTTGTGCCTGCGCACGTCCGACCTGCGCATCGGCCAGACGCTGGCACAGGATTTTGTGTCACCCGAAGGTGCATTGCTGCTGTCGGCCGGCCACCGGCTGAGCGAGGACCTCATCCAACGCATCCAGGGCTTTGAACGCAAACATCACTTGTCGCTGAGGTTGGTCGTGCGGACGGCCCCGGAGGATCGACGATGAAAGATGGTAGGTGCCAGGCGATGGGGATCGATGCTCCCGCACGCCGTCGATCACGTCGACCGATTGCGGCGCCCACTCCCGTTCGATCGTCTGCGAGAGCAGGAATTCGCATCGATCCAGTGTCCGAAGTCGAGCAGCACCGCTGATTCGACGTCAACGAATCGAAGAAGCCTGCCGATCCATGCCTGCCATCCATCAACCTGTCGCCTTCGCCGGTCTCGTACTCCACTCACCGATGGCCGAACTCATTGCAAGTCTCGACTGGCGTCGTACCAGCCTTGGCCCGATGGAGGAATGGCCCGAGCATCTGATGACGCCCGTGGGCCTCATGCTGCACGCAAAGTTTCCGATCGCGATCCTGTGGGGTCCTGAGGGCGTGCTGCTCTACAACGACGCCTATGCAAAGGTGGCTGGTTCGCGTCACCCGGCCATCCTGGGCCTGCCGGTACGCGAGGCGTGGCCGGAAGCCGTGGACTTCAATGGCGACATGCTGCGCCGTGTCTTGGCCGGTGAGGCGTTGAGCTACGAGGACATGGCGTTCGAACTCGAACATCACGGGGTTGTGACCGCCTTCTGGATGACCCTCCACTACTCGGCGTTGCCGGGAGCCGACGGCAGACCAGCGGGCGTGCTGGCACTGGTTCAGGACACCACGGACACCGTGCGGGCCAAGGACCGCCTGGGCACCGAGCGCGAACGGTTCGCGAGGCTGTTCGACCAGTCGCCGAGTTTCATGGCGATGCTCGAAGGACCCGAGCACCGCATTGAACTGGCCAATCCGAACTTTCTGAAGCTGGTGGGACATCGCTGCGTGCTGGGCCGCACGGTGGCCGATGCATTGCACGATGCCCGGGACCAGGGCTATGTGGACCT